>JBDKTO010000044.1 GCA_039680175.1 Veillonellales bacterium
TTTACGCAGAGAAAGTAAGGCAAACAAGCGATAATAAAGCTAGAACGTCGAATACGGCAGGGAGTCAGATTACTGCATAGTACTGATGAAGCAGGGTAATGCCTGCAGAGGAAAGGCGGTAACACAATATCGACCTTAATAGGGAAACATATACTACACGCGGAGGTAGGAAACGTATGGAAACAAAACTGGCAAGGATAGCAGAAGTAGCCAGAGCGAAACCAGAAGAGAAGTTTACCTCTCTCGCTCACCTGATTAATGCCGAAATGATAGAAGCCTGTCATAAACAAATGGACAAGAGAAAGGCAGTAGGTATTGATGAAGTATCTAAAGGCGAATACGAAAACAACCTAGCAGAAAACATAAATGACTTGTTAGCTAGGATGAAAAGACAAGCCTATAAGCCACAATCTGTGAGAAGGGTATATATACCAAAACCCGGAACAGATAAGAAAAGACCGCTAGGAATACCAGCATATGAAGACAAGCTGGTACAATTAGCTTTAGCCAAAATCTTGAATGCCATATATGAACAGGACTTTCTCGAATGCTCATTTGGATTTAGACCGCAACGAAGTTGCCATGACGCGCTGAAAGTGCTAAATGCTATCGTAAACAAGCCAGCAATTAACTATGTTGTAGACGCAGATATAAAGGGTTTCTTTGACCATGTAGATCATGAATGGATGATGAAATTCATAAAACATCGGATAGCTGACCCGAATATACAAAGGCTAATCAGCAGATTTATGAAGGCTGGAGTAATGGAAGTTGGAATCCGTAAAGATACGCCCGAAGGAGTACCACAGGGAGGACCAATCTCACCGATACTTGCGAATGTCTATCTGCACTATGTAATGGATTTATGGTTTGAAAAACGAATACGCAGACAATGTAAAGGCTCATCATACATGGTAAGATATGCAGATGATGCCGTCTTTTGTTTTCAATACGAAAACGAAGCAAAAGAATTCTATCAGCAGCTTATAATGCGCTTAAAAGAGTTTAATCTCGAAATTGCAGCCGAGAAAACCAAAATTATTAGCCTAGGAAAAAGGAAGAATAATGATAATGATAATACGCCAGGGAACTTTGATTTTCTGGGGTTTACTCATTATTCCGCTAAGAACAGCAATGGTCAGACTATAGTTAGACGAAAAACAAGCAAGAAGAAATATAGAGCGAGCCTATTAAGGGTTAAAGAGTGGCTGAAAACAAATAGACATGAACCAATAAAAGAGCTTATGCAAAAATTAAGAATAAAATTGCAGGGATACTGTAGATATTATGGTGTCACGGGCAATAGATATGCAGTAGGCGATTTTATTGAGGAAACCAGACAACTTCTTTACAAATGGCTTAATCGCAGAAGTCAAAGGAAGAGTCTTAACTGGGTCAAATTTGAGCTCTTTTTGAAGAAATACCCGCTGTTCAAGGCGCATACCTTTGTTAATATTTTTGAACTAGGAATAGGGAAAAGCTACATTATGTGAATGATAAAGTGAAGAGCCGGATGCCTTAATTGGGCACGTCCGGTTCTGTGAGGGCTTGGGGCAGTGATGCCCCGGCTACTCGATCTGTATCATGTGGAAATTTATCATATAACGTTTCGGGGGATTAATCATCGGCATTATTTCCTTGACAATTTTAATCTAGAGTATACACATATCTCGTCAAATTTGACATAAAATCTCTGCAATGTTATTCTATACAAAAACAATGGGGGCTTTGTTGTGAAAAGAATTCTAGCTTTAGTTTTTTGTTTGCTATTTGTAGTACAGCTAACAGCATTTGCAAAGATAACAACAGTTGTAAGTAAAATAGGTTATGGTATTCCGGATCAGATGCAAATTAGGTTATCCGATAATTTTTTAAAAGATAACCGTATGACTGGTAATATAGGAATTATGTTAATTAAGCAGTGTGACATAGATAATGACTTTAAGGCTGGAAAGTCAATTCCGGGTTACCAATTTACACTCCTAACTCTAGAAATGAAAAAGACAGATGTACTATATCCTATATATAGCAATGATGTTCATCCTAATATTGCAATTTTGAAAAATGGTGAAGAAATATTGATTACGAATGACAAAACTTCATTTATGGTTTTTCCGAATGGAATAGTCTTTACTCTTAAAGATGATGCTATAAAGGAAATGGTAAATGCTACAGAAGGATATATTGTTTTTAAAACCAATGACTCAAAGATGTATAAGGTACTACTTCCAGCAGAGTTTTTTGATGAACTAAAAAAACTAGATAGTATGGATTTGTTGACTGAATATAAAATGGGAAAGTATGAAAAGAGATATGGAATTAATTAGGGAGAATCATGAGGGAGAATCATGGGGACGGTTCCCAGTGAGTCAACTTTAAATTGTAAGAATCAAGCGGAAGCCTCCCTGCTAGTGTCCTGTTTATGCTGATGAAGTCAGGCAGAAGGGATTATTAACAGCGGGAAAACCGGGTCAGGGTTGCGCTATTGCGTTATTTGGCTCGTTGCTTGTGCATAATCCCATAAAATATGATGTAAAGCGAAAAAGGTTTACTGGTATTGGTTTGCGATATTGCCATATTAGCAGTGAATTATTGAGTATCAATGCTTGAAATACCGCAATTTTACAATACCGCAAGCCTGACCCTCTGCATCTTCTGATACATGGTTGTTTTGCAAAGAGGACAATTATGTAATTGAGCTATATCATGAAAATACAGGGATAGCTTCAGTCGGATGGATTAAATAATAAGAATGTCCTTGCTGTCTTCTAATGGAATCCGAGAATGAAGGCAAAGAAACGGCGGAAAAAAGATAATAATGAGGGATGGATAATTTCGTGAGAAAGCTAATTAGTTTAATTTTTTTATTGCTGGTATTTGTTAATGTAACTTTTGCTGAAACAGGTTCAGATAATAATTTTCAATATATTTTATCGACTGAGGAAGAGTCATTTTTTTTTGATACAAAGTCCGTTAAATTTTTAAGTGAGAATATTATTGAGGTTTCATACCGTAAACAATATTCTGAAAAGGGAAAGCAAGAACAAATTGAAAGCGCTAGACATTTATTTGGCGATCAATTCAATGACATACAATATGAAGATATTCAAGTTAATTTAGATATCAAAGATCAAAAATCTAAAGTATTAATTATAAAGTGTTTTGATTCTAAAGGAAATGTAATCCACTGTTTCAATATGGCTGGATCAATGTGGTGTCCTGTGTCGTATTCTGCAAGAGAAACGAAAAAGTACCAATCTGTGGTTAATTATGCAAAAGAACATTTTAATAATTTATCAAACGAATAAATTAGAATTAGAGGTAGGAAGGCAATAAGGAAGGCAATTATCTATAAAACGCTGTAGAATATATGTAAAAGAACTAAAGTGATAAATGAAAAGAACGTTGATCTTATTGAATTTGTGTAAAATGATAGATAACAAAGAAATGAAATCATGCCTTCCTAAACCGCGTCTTGCGGGGGTTCGAGTCCCTCCGGGCGCACCATCTAAAAACTAATAACGGCAAGGCTTTGGAGAGTTCCAGCCTTGCCGTTTTTGTGTGCTTTTTTAGTATTTTGTATGCAATTTGTATGTAACGGCGCTTTCTTATGAGAGTAGAAAGAGAAAAATTGATGATTTTTGAGCGAATAATAACGTTGTTTTAAGAGTAGGTATCAGAAGTATTTCTGATAGGTGGAGGTAACGGTTTTAGCTGAAAAATTATTGTATTGCCAAGGAATATTTGAGGGAAGCATGGGGACAGGCACTGTGTTTCATCTGAGTTTCCAGTAAACACCTCACCTGTCCGTGTTTCGTGTGCGCGCTAAATTAACAAAGGAATCGCTCAAAATAGGATAAAAAGCCTATTTTGAGCGACCCTTTGTTGTGCGAAAGTATCTTTCCATGCATTAAGCTGACTTTGAAACCTCTGAATTGTCGACTGTGTGGTTAGCGGCTGTAGATGCGGCTGTCGTTTCTTTCTCTGCTTTGCGTTTCGCGATTTCGGTATTGTAATCACTCTGTGAGATTTTACCGTTGCTCACCATCTGCTGTAACTGAGAATCGCTGTATTGTGAAAGACTTTCTGTAGAAGAGGAATCGGAACTATCACTATTGTCGCTGCTTGCTTTAGTGGCAATACTGGTGGATGAAGAATTGAGAGAACTCAATTGTGCACCTGTCAGACTGATTTCTACGGAGTATGCTTTAGAAATGCTAGGTTGTTGAGTTTGGGTGTTAGCGTCAGCTTGTTGCGGCTGCGAGGAATCGGCTGCTACCGTCGCTTGCAGTGTGTCCGCTGTAGATGATAGGGAACTTTGTGAACTTAAAGTGGTACCTTTAGCGCTGATTTCTACTGAATATGCTGCAGAGACATCGGTACTTTTAGACGTAGCGGTATCTTGCTGGGTCTGAGATGAAGGTTGTGTTGCCTTCGTCTCAGAAGAACTTAAAAGATTTACATTATTGGCAGCATAATTTAATGTGGAACCAGTTGAATGAATCATGTAAACACCTCCTTTTAAAAAAGTTAAAATATTATCTTCTATAAAGATATCGTAAGCTATTATTGGAAAAGTCTTTGAAAAACGAGCTTAATATAAATTATTAATTGTTTTTTATATGAGTCAGGTGATGGCTCTTTGCCTCATAAGGTAATATGTTTTTAGGTTTTTGCAGGGTAATGAGGGTAAACTCTTATTGCCTTTTTCTGCACCGTTTGACCTGATCCGTGAGGTGCGCTTCTACTCGACCGAATTCTCACCTAGCTGGTCTTTCTCGTCAAATCAAAAGACTGCTATCTCACAGCAATGTGGATTGCTCTGAGATGGCAGTCTTTTTCAAATAAAAAATAATTGTGTCAATGCAATTGGAAAAGTATAGAGCTTTAGCCGTTAATTTTACTTACAGTACTTAGATGATTATAGCTTTGACTGCTGAAATTGCTTAACCCGCTGCAAGATGTGTTGCTGTTATACATAGCTGACATAGGCGGCGGAGGCGCCATCATCATCATTGACGCGTACTGGGAAGCTTTACTGCTGGAATCAGAAGTGCTGTCAGCATTGTCTGAGGAATTAGTAGCTGAAAGGGAGGCACTGTTTAGGGCTGTTTCGATTTCAGATTGGCTCAATACACCATCGCCGTCAGTATCTAGGCTGGCTACAATTTTTGATGCTAGGCTGGAAGCTGAAGTATCGGTACTGCTATCCGCACTGCTTGGTGCATTGCTCATTGCTGTTTCATATTCCGACTTTGTCAGTGCAGAGGAACTGTCTGTATCAAAGCTGCTGTACAGATTTTTTGCCATTTCTTCACTAACATCACTTGGTCGTCCGGCAATAAATTCTGTCGCGGTCAGTGAGCCATCGCTATCAGTATCTAGCTTGCTAAACATTTCAGATGCCGAAAGAGTGGTGCTGGTCGATGAAGCATCGCTGCTATCACTGTTAGAATCAGTGCTAGATCCATTGCTGTTGTACGCCTGCGGCGGAGGTGGAGACGGCATCATTGACATTTGAAACGTGTCACCGAAAGAATTGGTATCAGTCAACCCTTCTACCTTACTAGTTGTTTTAGTATTATTAGTAGTACTATTGGAATTGGTGTACTGATAGGAATATGGATTTAATAGAGTGGCTAAATTATCGTTTATGGATGAGATACTCATATTTTTACCTCCTGTTTTTAATTTTCTATTTATATTATCGCCTAGATTAATTGGAAATTCTTTTGATTATCCTGTCAAAAGAAAAGAAAATTTCTTTGAATTTGTTTTGAAAAGGCGAGTTAAGTAAATGAAATTCAAAGAGAAATCGTTTATAATAATAGAATAATCCAAGGATGGCAAAATTTTGACAAGGCTGTTGAGATTTCGAGGGATTCATAATGAAAATATTATTAGTAGAAGATGAATTTAAGTTGTTAGAAGCACTTGCACATCTTTTGAAAAAGAACGGCTATGCGGTAGATACTGCCCAGGACGGAGAAAACGGCTTGGACATGGCATCTACCGGAATATACGACATGCTTATTTTAGATTATATGCTTCCTGGTCGTAACGGAATAGATTTATTAACTGAATTTCGCCGATTAGGTTTTGATACTCCAGTACTATTTCTGACAGCAAAGGACGCACCCCAAGACCGTGTTGCTGGTCTGGATGCCGGCGCTGATGATTATTTAGTAAAACCATTTTTTTCAGATGAACTGTTGGCAAGAGTCCGGGCCTTAACCCGCCGGAAAAATAAACTTTTGGTGGACAATACATTATCCGTTGCCGGACTAACCCTCAATCCCTTACGCAGCGAGGTAATAAAGGATAAACAAGCCATTCATTTGACTTTAAAAGAATCGTTGCTCTTAGAATTATTGATGCGAAATTCCGAACAAGTTATTACAAAAGAACAAATTATGGAAAAGGTCTGGGGTTATTCTACCGAAACTGCCTTGACCAATGTAGATCTTTATATTTTTTACTTGCGTAAGAAACTCAATATTCCCAATATCAAAACAATTCGCGGAGTTGGATACTTCTTCCAGAAAAAAGCCGATGTTTTATAAATTAAGGCTAAAACTTACGCTGATTAATGTGGCCGTTATTTTCTTGCTTTTTTCATTGTTGATTAGCGGTACCTATTATTTTTCCCATATAGAAATAAATCGCCATTCTGAAATGTTAGCGAAAAAAATTATGAGCGACATTTTGGCCGGTAATATTCATGATTTGCCGGTAAGCCATGAGTTAGAACACCCGGGTTTTGAGCCGCCGAATAATCCGCCGCCCCATTCACCTCTGGCTCCCCCGTTGCCGACCCCATTCCATAGCTTTTTTGTCAAGACATCTTTTGGGGGAGATGTTGTGTTTCAATCCACCAATCCGCCTCTATCTGGCGAAAATCTTGCCATGCTCATTAAAATGGTGTTGCAAAACAATAAAAATAGTGGGTTTTGCCAAATTGCTGGCAGCGATTTTTATTTTTTGAAGGCGCTGCAACCTAGTTCTGCTGAAGTAGTTATGGTTTTTCAAGATTTTGCGCAAGAAAACAAAATGCTTGATATTCAACTTACAGTGCTTATGGTTATCGGTTTTGTCTGTCTTATTCTTTCTTTCTTCGGCAGTTTCTTTATAGCAAACCACGCTCTGACTCCTATTCAGGCCGCTTGGCAGCAGCAAAAAGATTTTTTGTCAGATGCCTCTCATGAACTAAGAACTCCGCTTGCTGTCATACAGACCAATCTTGATATCGTACTGGATAACAAGTCTGAACCCGTAGCCAGCCAATGTCACTGGCTGCAAAATGTTCAGGAAGAAGTTACACAAATGACCACTCTTGTTAATTCCTTGCTGTTTTTAGCCCGCGCAGACGCTCACCACCAACTTATACAGCGGCAACCTTTTTTACTTACTGACGCAATAACTTGTACATTGCTTCCCTTTAAACCAGTAGCAGATAATAAAGGAATATCGCTAAATTTTGAACCATCTGCGCCGCTTAGCTATAACGGAGATGAAGGACGTATCAAGCAAGTCATTGGTATTCTGCTAGATAATGCGATTCGCCACACGCCTGAAGGCGGAACCATTTCTCTTACGCTTTTAGAAACGAGTACTGACATTATGCTGATTGTAGCTGATTCCGGAGAAGGAATTCCTGCCGAAATGCTTGATAAAATATTTTGTCGCTTTTATCAAGTTGATAAAGCACGTTCTGTTGGCGGTGCAGGATTAGGGTTAGCCATTGCCAAATGGATTATTGAAGAACATGGCGGTTTTATTGGAGTTGTCAGCACCTTAGAAGTAGGATCGACTTTTACCATAAAATTGCCCAAACGGTAATCATTGAAAGGGATATTATCATGTAATTCTGCGAGGAATCCCAGAGCTAATAAAAAGGAGAAGCGCGGGGATGGTTTTTTCTGCTTCCATCATAGAAGATGAAAAAATATTATAGAAAAGAAGAAATATTTAATTTCTGTAGATGATACTAGAATTAATAAAGTTTTATAAAATGCAATTCATTTGAATTATATAGTTTAGAAACAAATAAAGATAGGAAGGCAATAAGGAAGGCAATTATCTATAAAACACTGTTGAATATATGTAAAATAGCCAAAATGATAAATGGAAAGAATGTTGATTTTATTGAATTTGTGTAAAAGGGTAGAGCGCAGATAAAAAGAAATCATGCCTTCCTAAACCGCGTCTTGCGAGGGTTCGAGTCCCCCCGGGCGCACCACTAAAAAACTAGTAATGGCAAGGCTTCAGAGGTTCTGAGCCTTGCCATTTTTGCATGTCCTTTTGTAGATTTTATAGAATTTGTATAAAAGTATAGAAAATAAAGAAAGAAATATTGCCTTCCTCTAATTTTGAACTTTTTTTGAGTCAAAAAAGGAAAGATTGTATCATAAGAGAATTAATGGTTTTAGGGGTGACTAACTTGAAAGGTGCTATTTTAAACAAGGGTGAAAAATACTATACCTATATGGGGAAGGTATTTGCGGCCATTAAGGGCGAGCAGCTAAAATATAACTGGTTAATAACAGATTGCGTTTGTTATCCGAAAGATAGTAATTATGCTGAACTTTTATCAAAAGAATATGCTTGGCTTACTGGAGAAGAACTGACCCATATGATCGAAATAGAAGATTTCCAATGGATATGGGCTGTCTTATCAGGCTTCCCCAAAGGGGTTTCCTTAGAAGAAGTTTTAAAGTATAAATTACCTTGTGCAGATGGGTTTGAAGGATTTTGGAGGTCAACACTAAATATACAGCATCCACTAGCAGATATTGAAATAGTGCCGTGGGATAGCTCACTTGTTTTAGCCATCAGTAGAAACGATATTATTATAGATAATTTTATGAATTACTTCCCTCTATCTCAAGATTTAGTGGAATATAATAAGCAGTTATAAAAATAAATGGCAATTGTTATACCGGAAAAAAATTAATGGTGAAAGAGATGATGATTACGAGAATACATTTGGAAAGAGAACGTCAGAAAGAGATAAAGCAAAAATGCTCAAGGCGATATAAAGAATTAGAAAAAATTGTGAATGAATGGGATCCAGTTGGGCTAATTAGTGGTGGAGCGCCTGAAGACGAATATGACTGTTTAACTATGCAGATATTATTTTTATTGCACGAAGGAAAAGATACTGAGGAAATTCAAGGATTCATAATTGATGAATTAGATGAGCATTTTGGATATGGTGTTACGAACATTCGTAAAGAATATCATGAGGCTTTTATAAAAAAGTGCAACGATGCAAGTACTAAAATTGTGGATTGGTTTAAAATTTCGGCGGACGCATAAATTCATAAGCAGTATGATTCACGTGCAATGGAAGATTTTTTGGCACACAGTTATTTGAGGTGATAGTTTGTTTGCGGAGATAAACAAATATAAATATTTATACTTACAGGATATTAATAGCATTGACGATATTTCATTGACCATAAATTTAACGGTAGGAGAAGTAAGTGAGCAGGAAGAGGAACTTACTATAAGTGGGGTAACTTTTAGCGGATTAAAGCCAATTTTAAAGAATGATAGCATTCGTATCGAAATCTTTTTTTCGTCATATATAGCTTATAATGTTTCAAGTGAATCATACATAGTTGAGAATGAGTATGACGTTTATGAAGGCAAATTAGCTAGGGAATATTCTAAATCGCGATACTTGGATTATATAAAAGATAATACTATAGCGGATGATATCTATCCAGGAAAGCTAAGACATTTTGAATTCTGTAGTGAATGGGATATTATTGACGTTGTATCAGTTGATGAGCCGAAAATACATATATATGAGTTGTAGCAGATTTCAAATGGGTATTAGAAAAATAAGAATGGTACTTTAATTAAGGATGGGGTGTTTATAATAAAAAAATATTTAATTGTTCTTTTCTTTCTTACGATATTTGCTGTTATATTAAATTCGCATGTATATGCATCATACTCAAATACTCCGACTTTAATAGATTCGAGTGATAATGATAAACTTAGCCTTGGAAATAATTATTTTAAAAAAGGTCAATATGATATGGCTATTACTGTGTATTCAGAAGCATTAAAGGTCAATCCTAGGTTAGTTGCTTATTACAATAACCGTGCTGTAACTTATTTTAGAATTGGAAAATATGAAAAGGCAATTGATGACTTAACAAGTGGTATTGAAATTGATCCGAATTATGCAGTTTCATATTATAATCGAGGTTATGTCTATGATGAACTTAAGAATTATGACTTAGCGATTGCGGATTATAGTAAAGCAATTGCAATTGATTCTGGCAGAGAAGAATATTATTATAATCGCGGAGTATCTTATTATTCTAATCATATTTCTGATTTAGCAATAGCTGACTTCAGCAAGGCAATTGAACTTAATCCTAAATACTATATTGCATATAATAATCGAGGAAATATATATAGGGAAAAGAGAAAATATGATTTAGCGATAGCTGACTTTAATCAAGCTATTGCTTACAATAAAGATTATGCTTATGCATACAATAATCGTGGGCTGGTTTACTACGCTTTAAGAGATTATGATACAGCAATTGAAGACTTTAACAAAGCAATAATTATTAGTCCAGATTATCAAGCTGCTTTTATAAACCGAGGAATGTGTTATGGTGATAAAAGGCAATATGATTTAGCAATAGCTGATTATACTAAGGCTATTCAACTTGATAATAACAATGGGGCTGTGTTTACTCTTCGAGGAGGAGCTTATAGACAACAAGGATTGTACGATTTGGCTATTAAAGATTATGATCGTGCGATAGAATTAAATCCGAATGATATAATGCCTAGAGTATGTAAAAAGCTACTGCTTGATAAATTAGAATCTAATAATTGATTTTTCAGATGTAAGGCATAAGACGAAAGTATCTAGGAAGGCAAAAAGGAAGGCAATTATCCATAAAACACTGTGGAATATATGTAAAATAGCAAAAATAATAAATGAAAAGAATGCTGATTTTATTGAATTTGTGTAAAAGGATAGAGATTGAATAAAAAGAAATCATGCCTTCCTAAACCGCGTCTTGCGGGGGTTCGAGTCCCTCCGGGCGCACCACTTAAAAAACTAGTAATGGCAAGGCTTCAGAGGTTCTGAGCCTTGCCATTTTTGTATTTTCTTTCGTGGATTTTATAGAATTTGTATAAAGATATAGAAAATAAATAAAAAAATATTGCCTTCCTAATATTTACCGTTTATTAGTGAGAGTTTTGCAGGAGATATTGCCGTATTGGACTAATTGTAATAAGGGGTATTCATCCCATTGAAAGGGAATTTACTTTTGCAAAGGTTGCAAAAATTATCGGGAAGCCTGTCTACCGGCATATTTTATTGAGTATGGAAAAGAGGTATTTTAGGTGTATTTGAGCAGCGCATTTAGATAGGAAGAAGGGTTTTATGGAGGATTACAATATTAATACAAAGTTTTCGATTGTTGATTGTTGTGGGATAGTTCTTTTTTACATAGCAATTTTATTAATGTATGAAGTAGCAGTATCTTCATTATTAATAAATGATAGAACCATGCTAACTTATATATATATATTTATTAGGATGCTGTTTTTTTTCTTGCCCGTTACATTATTTTATATTTCTAAGTCTAGAGCTGAGTTTAATTTAAGTATTTTAAAAAAAGAAGTTATTACATTGATTAAAACGCGTAATTTTATATGTATCTGCTGTATTTTAAGTTTAGTTACTCTTACTCCAGGTCTTTTATATTTTACAGCTCCAGTCGAAATGGCAAAAAAATATGCACAAGAACACATAAACTTATTTGGTAGTTGGCCATTGATATCTTATGTGTTCCTAGTAGTAGTTATTCCAGCAGGTGAAGAATTAATTTTTCGCGGTATATTGTTTAATACGATAAAAAAATACAACATAATTTTGGCGTATCTATTAACTTCAATAATATTTTACTACTATCACGGGGAGATAAGGAGCGAGTGGAATTTTATAACGTCAATCTTATTTTGCTGGGTCTATAACAAATATGAAACACTTACCGCACCGATTATTTTACATACGCTGTATAATATTATATTTATTTGCAATTTGTTATTTGCATACTATATCTTAGCAAATTAAAATTTATATGAAATCCGGGGGCAGAAATTTTGTTTTCTTACAATGCATTAGGAAGGCAATAAGGAAGGCAATGGAGGGACATGGGGACAGGGACTATGTCCCGAATAACGGGGCAATCTCTGCAGTGGTGAACTCCTGCTAAATGAACTATTATGGCAGGAGTTCTTGTATTTAATGGTAAATAATACAAAAGAGAAGAGCTTCATGGAATTTATTGGTGGGATGGTGTCCCTGTCCCCGTGTCCCTTCGTATAACGCTTAATTTTTACAACAAAGAAATAATAGGAGAGTTGGGATGCTAATGCAAAAGAAAATTGTTTGCGTTATTATGTCTATAATATTATTAATGCCCTGCCTAGGTCTTGCTGCAGAACAAGAAAAAGTAAATTATGAGCAATGGTACGAAAGAGGAAAGTTGCTACTACAAAATAAAGAATATGATAAGGCAATTCTTGCTTTTGGAGAAACTATTAAAATTAACCCACAATCTATGGAATCGTATCTGCTGAGAGCAAATAGCTATTATTTAAAGAAGCAATACAGTCTAGCAATAGACGATTGTTCGAAAGTCATTGAAATTAGTCCGAGCTATATGGAAGTGTATTATAATCGAGCAAATGCGTATTATAGTAATCAGCAATATGATTTGGCAATTGCTGATGTATCGAAATTTATTGAATATAGTCCTTTGTCAGCTAATGGATATTTCCTTCGAGCAATTTGTTATAATGGGAAACATCAATATGATTTATCTATTACTGATTTATCTAAAGAAATTGAGCTTGATCCGATGAATTTCAATTCTTATCATTTAAGGGGGCTTACATATCTTATTTTGAGTAAAAAAAACTTAGCTATATATGATTTTTCAAAAGCAATTGAGCTAAACCCAAGTGACATAGATGCATATCTTAATCGCGGTATTTGCTATGAAGAAAATAAGCAGTATGATTTGGCTTTGGTTGATTTTACTAAAGTAATAGAGATAAATCCCAGATATGAAAATGTATATTTTAAACGGGCAATGTTATACCTAACTGAGGGCAATGTAAACTTTGCCATAGGTGATCTTTCTGAATTTTTAGAAGTCAACCCGCTATCAACTGAAGCATATTACATTAGAGGGCTCCTATATGCTAAACAACAAGACTACAATTTAGCAATAGCTGATTTTCACAAGATTGCTGGAATAACCCCAAAAGATATAAGGCCGTATCGCCTTTGCGGTGATTTATATGCGGGAAATCATGACTATGAACTAGCTATTAACGAATTTTGCAAAATTGTTGAATTACAACCAACAGACGGTGAGGCGTATTTTAATTTGGCACAGGCTATGGAGTTGGCTGGTAAAAACGAGGAAGCAATTACTAATTACAGAATAGCTATTCGACATTTATCAGTTGAACATAGCAAAGCAATCAAAAAAGCGAATGCTAGAATAAATGGTGATTGGGAGAATCTTAAAGAGTGGGTTATAACCGGTAGTACATCAAATATAATAGATATTCATACGTTTTAAACGCAAGACTGTAATAGGGATGTGGTGTCGGATATCGTTTTATGCAACGTATTAGGAAGGCAATTATCTATAAAACACTGTGGAATATATGTAAAATAGCGAAACTGATAAACAGAAAGAACGTTGATTTTATTGAATTTGTGTAAAAGGGTAGAGCACAGATAAAAAGAAATCATGCCTTCCTAAACCGCGTCTTGAGGGACGTGGGGACAGGGACTGTGTCCCAGTATAAAGGACAAAACAGCCGACAAAACGGGGACGAAATCCCTGTTCCCGTGTCCCTTCAAGGGGCGGCTCTGCCGCAACGAAATTTGCAGGTATAGAAAAAGCGCCTGTTTCCAGACGCTTTCCATAAATATGTTTAGTTAATGTTTGGATGAATCAGAAGTGAAATTTATACTACCAAAGGAAACTTACTGTACAAAGGAATGACTGTGAATATAAAATTCCTCTTGACTTGGCGAGACTGTGAAAAAAAGTCTGTAAGTTAATACCAAACGGGTCTTCTATGATAAAATAAAATTCATAGGAGGCCTAATTTATTATGGCGAGAGAGAAAAAAACACATCGAATCGAAATGACAGAGGGA
>JBDKTO010000045.1 GCA_039680175.1 Veillonellales bacterium
CAAGTTGAATATTTAGACCCTCAAAAAGTAGAAATGAAATGGATAAATGAAAAACAAAAAACATCTAAAATGCTAGAGGAAACGGGCATACTGGACTTGATTAAGGAACAAAAAAAATAGATAAAATCACAAATTACCCCCTTACCCCCGCCACAGAAGAGATACCCGTAAAAAAATCCCGTCCGAAAATAAAGCAGGAGATCGTATAACCCCCGCCTGACACACGCCAGACGGGGGTTATTTTCGACACCTATCACAATATTATGGACTTTCTTTCTTGTATACGTTTATTTACCAATTACAGCCTTATAAATTTCTATGCCACATCTCTTATCATTTTCATTTCTTCTGAGTTAAACAGTTTATCCAAATCCAATATGATCAACAGCCTGTCCTCCCTTTTACCTATGGCTTTGATAAACTCATTGGAATCTGCGATCCTTTTAATTGATTCTATAGCGTTATCTTCAAGCCGTATTACTTCTGTGACCATGTCAACCACGATCCCCATTTCCTGGCCTGTCATTTCAACAATAAGAGCTTGTTTCTTAGAGGGATTTTCTAACTGCAGTTCAAACTTAGCAGCAAGATCGATTACTGGAATAATCTTGCCACGAAGGTTTATCATTCCTTCCATATACTCAGGCGTGTTGGGAAGTTTAGTAGCTCCGTTATACTTAATAATTTCCCTGACATGAGATATGGAAACGGCATATTCTTCAGTTGCCAGCTGAAACGCGACAAGTTGTTCAGTTGCCATGATATGCACCTACTCCTTTCACCATTATACTTGGAAATTGCTTACAGCGCTCTGAAGATTCTGGGCCATTTTCGCCAGGCTTTGGCTGGAAGCAGCAATTTCTTCCATAGATGCCGATTGCTCCTCCGTAGCCGCTGAGACTGTCTGTGATTCACCTGATGCCTTTTTGCTTAAATTGTCGATCCGTTTCACTGATTCTACAATCTGTTGGCTGCCCACTGCCATTTGCTCAATGGCGGTGGATATTTCTTGCACCTGGCCGGATACGTTTGTGACCAGAGTTGCAATCTCCCGGAAGGCTTGTCCGGCAGCATTGACGACTTCTGCTCCCAGTTTGACTTCCTTAGTCCCATCATTCATGGCAACTACCGCTTTGTCGGTGTTGCCCTGAATCTCACTAATCAGGGAAGCGATTTGCTTCGCCGCTTCCTGGGACTGCTCCGCCAATTTGCGCACTTCTTCCGCAACTACGGCAAAGCCGCGGCCCTGTTCTCCGGCCCTGGCTGCTTCGATGGCGGCATTCAATGCCAGGAGGTTGGTTTGGCCGGCAATACCGGAAATCGTATCGACAATCTGACCGATTTCCTTGGAACGTTCTCCCAATAGCGTTACTACTTCCGCTGAGGCAGTAACCGTTTGTTCGATGCTAGTCATTTGATTAACCGCTTCATCTACCGCTTTGTTCCCTTCGATTGCCTTATCGGCAGCCTGGGCCGATTGGCCGGCTACTTCATTTGTGTTGGCAGCAACTTGCTGAATACTGGCCGATAATTGTTCCACCACAGCGGAAGTATCATTGGATGCGGCTAACTGTTCTTCCGCGCCCTTTGCCACATCGGTAATGGAGGTGGCGATTTGGTTAGCCGCCTGAGCCGACTGCTCGGAACTGGCAGTCAATTCCTCACTTGATGCTGCTACCTGTTCGGCATTTTCCGTAACTTGTTTGATCAGCGTCTTAAGTTCCGTCACCATCGTATTGAAGGAGGATGCCAGTTTGCCGATTTCGTCCTGGCTGGTAACATTCACTTGCTCGGTCAAATCACCATTTGCCACTTTCTGTGACACTACGGCTAACTGATTGACTGGGCTAGCGATGCGGCGTGCGGCAAAAAAGCCAATGAGAATTCCCAGCACAGCCGAAAATACAGCGGCAAAAATGGATGCATTTCGGGCTTGACCAACATTATCCAAAGCCTGATTTAAGTCGTTGGTAATTTCTTTGTTTCGACGTTCTTGATATTCATCTACTTTATTGTTTAAAGCCGTAGCAGCTGGTACTAACTCGCTTACCATGACTTGAATTGCTTCCTCTTGTTTACCGGCTTGAACTAAGGGGATAAATTTTCGTTCAGCAATTTCCGAATATTTATCATCCAGAGTTTTCACCTCGGCAGACAATCGTTTCCCTTCCGCAGAATTTGATGCTTCAATTAATTTCTTTTCAATCTGACTATTCACATCAGCCTCTCTTTTGTAATCGTTGAGCATTTGCTGATCTTTGGTAATAAAATATCCCTGAATATTGGCTATTTCGTCACCAGCGTTGTTGTTGATCTGATTTGTCTGGAGCAGACGCGGCAACTCATTGCTGGAATTTGTAACTAATTTTTCTACATCATTTACTTTCCAGATGGTATATGCAAAGCCCAATGAGGTTACCAGCACAACTAACAAAAAATAAGCCACCATCTTCGTCGTCAAATTCATTTTCATGTTCTACCTGCCTCTGTATTTTGAGAAGCAGGTTCACCTCCCCTGTCTGTAAGATAATTATTAGTTTTTATAAGTGCTTTTGACTGCAAAATTAGCGATATCTACTCCTCCTTATTATTCCCTGCTCTCATAGACGATCATAATATTATGGGACACCTCCTAATTAGACCTTTCTTTTGTCATTCACAAGATATAAAGGACAAAATCTTTGTGAAGCCATAAGAACAACCAAAACATTTATAATGATTGAAGGTTTGATTTATCTAGATATTTATCTATAACACATCAAGTATATGTGCCGATTTTATCAATTAAAAAAGTATCGACCAACAAAGGATCGAAAGCAGTGCCTCTTCCGTCCCATATAACTTTTAATGCGTTCTCTTGCGACATTGCTATGCGATAACATCGATCTGAAGTAATTGCATCATATACATCTGAAATTGCTAATATTCGTGAAATTAATGGAATAGTTTCACCTGATTTTCTTGTAGGATAACCGGTGCCATTAAATTTTTCGTGATGATAAAGAACAGCGTTTGCTATATCTTTTAGCTGATCTAAATTATTTAAAATTTGATAACCATATTCCGAATGCTGTTTAATAATTTCATACTCAAATGTGCTTAGCTTCCCTGATTTGGTCAATATGTTTTTAGAAATTTTCATTTTCCCAATGTCATGAAGCAGAGCTGCCGTGGAGATATCGTTAATCATTTTCGGTGAAAGATTAAGCCTAGTTGCTAGTTCAACCGAAAGTTTTTTTACGTTGAGGGAATGAGTAGCTGTATAGGGATCATATTTAGAGATTAGCTCGAGAAAATAATTAATTATTTCAGGTTTTGTTTGAGAAGAAGATGCGATAAGCATATTAATACCTCAAGGCGTAATGTAACACAATTAGATTGTGTTACATTAGCAAGCAAAAAAATTCATTTTCGTTGAATTTTTACATGTTTAATAATAAATTTTATAAATTTTTTCTACAAAAATTGCGGTTTTAAAGGATACTTTTACAACTTATTACATTTTTTTATTTAATAGGAAGGAAAATAATATAAATAATCGTATATATATATATTGTCAAAATAATTCATAGTAACACAATCTAATTTTGTTACTATAAGGGTAGACTACACTATTGTTTTATCTACCTTAGAAACGCAAAAAAGCCCGGACGCAACTAAATGTATTCGGGCTAAACTTTTCTTAAACTGTATCGTTTTCTTTATCCTTTGTGATTCCATCCGGCAACTATCCGCTTATGAGGATACTCAAATTGTTTTAGCTAAAAACCTTATCCATGCGTTCTCTTAGTTTTTGTCCATAATCGGTAAAAATTGCTTTCATGTTTTATCTTTCTCTCCGGGATATAATTGAGTTTGGTAGCTAAGTTTTAGCAAAGGCTGTCTTACTTGCCTGAGTTTGTTGATGAGTCGTAATGTAAACGCCAATCATTATCCATAGTCCGCCAACTATCTCCTGCCAGCCCAAATGCTCGTGCAGTAATATAACTGCAAGCGACATTCCTGCCAAGGGGATGATATTCATAAAAATCGCTGCAATATTGGAACCCACAACAGAAACTCCGACGTTATACAAAATAAAGGCTATTATCCCGCTGCCAATAATCATATATAGCATTAAAAGCCATCCTTGGTAAGATAAATGAACAGGTGCTCCGGTTCCTTCATACAGGATTATAACTCCCATTAGTACCGTCCCGGTGAAGCCAGCCCAAGCCGTAGTGGCTAGCGGCGTCATGTCTTCCATTACCTTTTGTCCCAGCATGGAATAAAAAACCCAAGCAAATTGAGCAACTATAAATAGCAGATCACCTTGATTAAAAGTTAATCTTTGTATGTTATCCCAAGAACCATGGAAAATTAAACATAAGGTTCCAAAAAAAGAAATTGCTATTCCCAACCACTGCTGCTTTCGCATATGTTCATGAAAAAAAATTCCAGTTAACAAGGCTGTCATTGCCGGTGTTAAAGTGGCTATTAGCGTACAATTAATTGCTGTAGAATATTGTAAACCAGTAAACTGCAGACCATTATTTAGTACAATACCGGTAACTCCCATAAGGATTAATGGAAGGACATGCTGTTGAGATGGCCAGCAGTGTTTGCCTTCTCTCCAGAATATAATTGTAAGTAATATTGAGCTAATACCGACAAAGCGCACTAAAATCAGCATCTCTGGCGAAATTTCGTTAAGAATACTTTTTACTGCAATTGCATTACCGCCCCATAGTACTGCCGTTAGACATAGAAGGCAATAAACTTTTTTTATATTTAGTTGCACACTCGTTGACTCCTTACGAAACGGGATTAGTGAATTACATATATTAATTCGATGAATACTTTAGCATACCATCCCGGCGAACGCCAGGCAAAATATGTTAGCGGATGAATGAATAATAAAATCATCATAGTCATAATCATAGAATGGATAAGCACCTAGCAGATGTCCTAATCCTATCCCCAGTCCCAAACCACTCAAGCCCAAAGATGCCCGAAATAGGCAAAACCACCATGGAAGGCTTCATGAGATTGACGCCAACCAAACACTTCGGACAACCATATTGCATATTTTGCTTCCTCCTTTACGACAGTTTACTGCTTCTCTAGCTTTTCATGTATCACTGGCAGAATCTTATTAATTATATCCGTTGCCATCCCATTCAATATGTTATAATCTGCCTCAATCCAATATGATTTTAGCAATTTAATTAATTCTTCATGCTCTATCATAGTGGCTCACCCCCATAATTCTATATTAAAACAACGAGATAAAATAATATATAGGCCGTAAGTACCAAAAAATAGGCTATCGTAATGGAATTTTTATGTTTTTTAAGGAAGGCCTTTTCATATATCTTTTGAGAATAATTTATATGTAAGTACTAAGATGGTGCTATATGACTGAGAAACATAGTGAATGGCTACAAATCAATCAATCTGTCCTCAAACTCCCCGATCCAAACAGGCATAATAACGGAAAACAATAAGAAGGGCGAATGGGTTCTATGCCACTTTCCTTGTACCTAACTTGTGATATTTATTTAAAAGACTATCAAGTTTTTGACTTAATTTTATTACATCAGGATTACTCAATCCCTTATCCATTCCCATATTCACCATGGTTTTGCGCAATGTTTCTATATTCTCAAGCAATCTTTTCACTTTCGACACGCTCCATATAAAATTTCAAACATTTACCATTATAATTAATTTGCTTAAATAAATCAACCTGTCGAAGTGTGTTTGTAAAATGAAAAAGTTCGTCACCATGCGGCAACAAGCTTCATTTTTTTATAAACCATCGTCCAAATTCGTCGAACAAATATAATTTTTAATTTTTTCCCTGCGTTCGGTAGGTGTATCTGGTGCCCGGTTCCAACGGGTATTTTTATGCTAAACAAAAAAAACGGCAGCATCGCTACCGGAGAAGGTGGATATATGGAATTGAGGCTCGTGTACGGTTTAATAATAGCCGCTAAATTTTAAAAATAAATTATAAAATCGTTATATTTTTATCTTTTCTTAAGCAATATCCTCTTTTTCGTTCACTTATGGCCTGCCTGACTTCTTCAAATATTACTGGAATAACATGAGTAATTATATTGTCAGCCATTATATTTAATGTTTTATAATCAGCTTCAGGCCAATATGATTTTAGCACCTTTATTACCTCTACGCGATTGATCACCTGACAGCCCCTCAATCTTTAATGTTTTTATATTTTGATTATATGGAAAATTCTTTTATTACTTTTACCTTCTTATAATAAAATGTCTGAAATCTAATCACCTAATTTAGTAGCTGTTGTAGACAGATTCTATTCAAGTATTAATTTTTATTTCTAACTAACTATGTTAATTCCTGCAAAACATATAACTTTTTAAAATATTTTGTAAAATAGGCTCCTACCTGCTATGTGTACTTAAGGAAGAACTGTATTGGAAATTATGGGAACGAACCAGCCTGACAAAAAAAACCGCCCAACCAAAAGGATGAGCGGCTATATGTATTATCATCAGTATTTAATTACTTGCCGAACCAACTATCACACCAAGCAAGAAGGCTCCAATTTCATTCAGTACCGAATCATGACGTTTATTTTCCCTCTCTTGGCGCTCACGCCACTCTCTTACACTTTCATCATGTCTCCGCCGCATCTCCCAATCATGGCGTTTATTTTCTTCGCGCATTCTTTTATCATGTTCATGCTGCCGATAATTATCGTGATTATGATATTCTTCGCTATATTGTATTCTTTCAGGACCATGTGCAGGAGAGGCGGAAACTATTGAAGCACCAAACCCAATTTGCAGCATACCTACCATTGAATAGACAACTATTTTTTTTACAATATTTTTCATGGAGCATCCCTCCTCTATTTCATGTTTTTATTATAATTGGTAAATATGACAAGATTGTGACTGAACAGTCACAGCTTTAAAACAAAAGCCCATCACCATCACGGTAAGGGGCTAACCTAAGTCAATTATACTTCTGTTACCATCTTGCTCGCAAACTGGCTGTTGTAAAGATTCTCATAGAATCCCTTTTTATTTAGAAGCTCCTGATGTTTTCCCTGTTCTATGATTGTGCCATTCTGCATGACCAGAATCAAATTCGCATCGCGGATGGTGGACAACCGGTGTGCGATTACGAAGCTGGTCCGCCCCTGCATTAGCCGTTTCATCGCTTTTTGAATCTCCGCTTCGGTTCTTGTGTCGACGCTGGAGGTTGCTTCGTCCAAAATAAGAATAGACGGGTTCGCAAGGATAGCCCTTGCTATTGTCAGCAACTGTTTCTGCCCCTGAGATACATTTGAACCATCCTCATTTAAAATGGTTTGATATCCTTGCGGCAAAGTGCGGATAAAGTGATCTGCTCGGGCAGCCTTAGCCGCAAGAGTCACTTCGTCCATACTCGCGTCCGGCCGACTGTAGGAGATATTGTCCTGTATGCTCCCCTGAAAAATCCAGGTATCCTGTAGCACCATACCAAACATCTTCCGCAAAGTACCACGGCTGAATTCTTTAATATCCACATCGTCAATCGTAATTTTCCCGCTCTGAATTTCATAAAACCGCATCAGCAGATTGACCAGCGTGGTTTTTCCCGCACCTGTCGGGCCTACAATAGCAATCGTATCTCCTGAATTTAAATGGATATTGATATTATTCATCAAAACCGTGTCATCACGATAGCTGAATCTCACATGTTCGAACGCCACTTCTCCCTTGACGTTTTTCAGCTGCTTGCTGTTCTGAAGCTCCAGCACTTCTTCATCCTCATCCAGAAGTTCAAAAACGCGCTCTGCCGACGCAACAGCGGATCGCAGCATGTTCAGAATGTAAGATATCTGCGTCATCGGTTCGGAACACATGTCGACGTATTGAATAAATGCCTGAATACTGCCAAGCGTCATGGTTCCCTGCACCGCGAAAATACCTCCGATAACCGCGACCACGACATATCCTATTTTCCCGATAAACCGAATCAGCGGTTCTATGGAAAAAGCAGTAAATTGTGCCTTCCTATTTGCGTCACAAAGCTGCCGGTTTACATTTTGAAAGGCTGCCACCGATTTTGCTTCGGTGCTGAAGGCTTTTATTACCATCTGACCGGTAAAGGCTTCTTCTATGGTGCTGTTTAATTCGCCTAAATATTTTTGATTATCTGCAAAATGGCCCTCCACTCTGTGTGCTACTTTCGTTGTGATAAACATGGATAAAGTGAGTGTCACAACTGTAATCAGCGCAAGGAGAGGATGAATGGTCAGCATGATTATGATGGCAGCTACAATTGTAACTGCCGAAGAAATGAGCTGCATCATTCCTTGTTGAAGGCTGTCGGCTACTCTCTCCAGATCACTGGTGGCGCGGCTTAATATATCGCCTTTTTGGTGGGAATCGTAATATTTTAATGGCAAATGGTTGAGTTTTTGGCTCAGTTCTTTCCGCAAGCCTAAAGTAAGGTTTTGTGCCACCCCTGACATCAAATACTGCTGGAAGTATATAAATAATGAGATTAAGATATAAATGACAAGCAGGAAAATGACGGTTTTCCCGATTGTATTAATATCTACGCTGAATTTTACTCCGGTTATCAGGGACATCTTTATTCCCTTAGTCAGCTGATCGATCACTTGACCCATTACCAGAGGGGCCGCAAGGTTAAGCGCGGAACTGACCAATACGGTAATCAGAACCGCCAAGAATTTAATCTTCTGCATTACGAGGCATTTTAGCAAGCGTATGGAAGTTGTTTTCGCATTTTTTGCTCTGTCGATGGAATCGTCTATGCCGATATCATAGGTATCCATTTCCTGATTTGTATTTTCGCTCATAGTGGCCTCCTTTCCTGTTAAACCAAATCTTCTTCGCTGAGTTGTGATGCCGCAATTTGTCTATACACGTCACAGCTTTTCATCAAGTCCCCGTGTCTGCCCATGCCCGCTATTTTCCCGTCTTCCAATACGATGATCCGGTCGGCATCCATGATTGTACTGATGCGCTGTGCTACAATTAAGACTGTGGAGTTTCCGGTTTCCCACTTCAAGGCTCTTCTGAGCTTTGCGTCCGTACTGAAATCAAGGGCGGAAAAGCTGTCGTCAAAGATATAAAGCTCCGGTTTCCGAATCAAAGCGCGGGCGATTGCCAGACGCTGCTTCTGCCCGCCCGACAGATTGTCGCCTCCCTGCGTCACATGGGAATGATATCCTTGCTCCATTTCAGTAATAAAGTCATGTGCCTGCGCGACTTTTGCGGCATGTTCCACCTGTTCCTGTGTGGTGTTTTCCATGCCGTACTGGATGTTTTCTGCTATCGTCCCGCTGAAAAGGAAGGTTTTCTGAGGAACAAACCCTATTTTGTCTCGCAGTTCTTTCTGTGGCAAAGCCCGAATGTCGATACCGTTAAACATAATACTGCCGCTTTCGATTTCAAAGAAGCGGAGGATCAGGCTTGCTATCGTTGATTTTCCAGATCCGGTGCCTCCAATAATTGCGGTAACTTCCCCGAAATTCGATTCAAAGCTCAAATTGCAGAGTACCGGCTCTTCCGCATTCGGGTACCGGAACATAACGTTCTGGAATTCAAGATGCGCGTATTCTTTCTTTTTTGAATAAGGTACCGACATATCCGAAATTTCAGAAGTCATCGTGAGAATCTCATTAATTCGGTCGGCGCATGCCTGCGCGCGCGGAATGTACATAAACGTCATGGCACCCATAATCAAAAAAATCAAAATCAGAAAGCAGTACTCGACCATGGCCATAATATCACCAATTTGCACAGCAGCCTCAACAATCCTTACTCCCCCAAGCCATAAAATACCGATTATGCCACCATTGACGATCAGCACTGCAGTAGGCTCCAGAACGGCAATTAACTTATTAATTCTGATTGCATTGTCCGCATAATCGGAAGATGCCGCGTCAACTCTGTTTTTTTCATATTTTTCACGGTTAAAAGCACGGATTACACGCACGCCGATTACATTTTCCCGGAGAGTTCGGTTAATATTGTCCATTTTTATCTGAACCAATTTAAATAGAGAAATCACTTTTTTTCCTAACAAAGCGGCAATCAGCAAAAAGACGACCATGGTCGCTACAATAATCAGTGCAAGTACCTTATCTTTTGCAAAGGCGAGACATAGTCCTCCGATTGCCATAATGGGCGCGGGCAACAACATTAAAATAAACATAATCGCGGCATCTCCGATTAAGGTTATATCGCTGGTTGCCCTCGTAATCATGGAAGCCGTACCGATCTTGCTAAAATCATTAATTGAAAATGATTGCACCTTCACAAATACGGCTTCGCGAATGTCCCGAGCTAATCTTGCGGATAATTTTGCAGCTAAATGGTTGCTCCAAACCGTAGCTGCTCCGGTTAAAGCGGATATCAACAGCATGATGGCTCCCGTTTTTATGATATAAGGGATGTTTCCCTTCATTACTCCGTTGTTCACAATTTCAGCGGTGAGCGTTGGAATATATAAGATACCAAGCGTCAATAAAAATGTGAGCAATAGTACAGTAACAAGCGTAACTTTATAAGGTTTTAAAAAGTGGAACAGTTTTAACATAAAAATCTCCTTGCTTGAATTTGTTTATTGCGTCATCTATAATAAGGTATAACGTAACCGGATAGTCAAGAGTAAGGGGAAAGAATAATTTATGACGAAAAATATGAGTAACTTTTTTACAACAGGGGAATTTGCAAAACTTTGCAACGTTAATAAAAGAACCCTTTTTCACTATGATGACATCGGATTGTTTCAGCCTGCCATTACAGATAAAAATGGATACCGGTATTATTCGTACCGTCAATTTGACGTTTTCTTAATTATATCCATGTTGAAAGAGCTGGATGTTCCATTAAAAGAGATGAAAGAATACATTGACCAAAGGACGCCTGAGCGATTACTTACTCTTTCAAGCCAAAAAATCGCTGAAGTCGAACATAAAATTAAAAAGCTAAAGCAAATTAAGCATTTATTGAAAGAAACAATCGCTTTTACAAATAAAGGACTAAATGTCGATTTTAAAGAAATTACAGTTGCGGAACAGGCGGAAGAGCATCTTATCCGCAGCGAATTGCTCCGTGAGGAAAACATAAAAGATTATATCAAATGGATATTGGAATTCACCAATTTTGAAAGCAGGACTCTGTCGACAGACACATCATTTGTAGGTACCATGCTAAGCAGAGAAAACATTACAAGCGGCAATTACTTTAGTAACTCTTATTTTTTTGTAAAAACAACGAACGAAAACATTTCAAACGCGATAAAGCCAAAAGGCTTATATGCAGTTACTTATCATCGTGGATGTTATGAAACGATCGGTAAAACCTATGAGAGACTGACAAATTATTGCAGCAGAAGGCATTTGTGTTTGGGCGAGTACTCTTATGAGGAAAGTTTATTAGACAATATTGCATTACAAAATGAAAACGATTATATTACGCAAATTACAATTGAGGTAGCCCAGTCAAGATGAAACTTATGGGATAAAAATCAAAGCCGCATGGATATTTTTTTTGTCGTCATGCCTTTTACGCCGACCAGCAGCGCGGAATCTCTCCGGCCCAGCAGCTTGCAGACCAGCTTTTTGGTAGTTGTGCTGCCTATAAGTGCAGCCACCCCTGGTGGGGACTGCGTATTTTGCTGCCATGAAAATTCATCTCCCCATTTTGGAAATATCCTTTTGGTTTGCGCGAGGTTGTCCGCTTTAACGGTAGCCGGTAGTTAACCGGCTTTCACCTTTTTCTTCTCATTGAGGATTCGAATTGCGGCCTTAACTAGTATTTCGTAGGCTGCCGAAATACTGGCGGTATCCGGCGGATCACTGTATGTTACCTTAACCACCTTGAAATTTGACATTTCTCATCCCTCCCTATTGTCACTTCATAAACAATTTCTTTAGAGCATATGCAGTAATGGGTTGGACCGTTGCCTAGTTTTTTTGTTATAATTTACCTATATCAGAAAAACAGAATTTAAATCAGGAAATTCTTCCACAAAGAACGGCAATCTTTTAACCCAGCTATTCTTTTGACAGGGAGAAAAGAAGATGAATTGTATGTACCTTAGCCCCCGATTATTTGAAAAAAGTTTATGGTGAACTGATTTCAAAAATTGGACAGAGTAAAATTTATTTGATAAAGCCGTTATCAACGGCTGCTTGATTGTAGGATCCGAGGTAATGCTGTATGATTGAAATGCTTTGACTGGAGATCATTTAACCTAGCTTGATTAAATGCGGACGAAAGAAGGTATAAATTTATGGGTCTATTAGTAGCTGCATATCTTCGCGTAAGCACGGACGAGCAGGTGGAACAAGGTATTTCTATACCCGCACAAAAGACTCGCATTACAGCCTATCTACAGGCTCAGGGATGGGATTTGTTTGATTTTTATATTGATGACGGATTGAGTGGAAAAAATCTAGACCGCCCTGACATGCAACGGCTTATAAGGGATGCAGAATCTACCCGGTTTAACGCCGTGGTCGTTATTAAGCTGGATCGTCTTTCGCGCCGCCAGAAAGATGTTCTGTATCTTCTGGAAGATGTATTCGAGCCGAATGGGGTTGGCTTTAAGTCGGTTACAGAACCATTCGATACCACTACTCCCTTCGGTAAGGCCGCTATTGGTATGATGGCTGTTTTCGCACAATTAGAGCGAGAAACAATTGTGGAAAGGGTTATTATGGCAAAAAAAGAGGCCGCCAAACAAGGCCGTTTTATGGGTGGTCCTGCCCCATACGGCTATAATCATATGCGCGGCAGTAAAAGTGTCGATATCAATGACGTAGAAGCTCATACAGTACATTTTATTTTTGATGAATACCTTACCAGCGGTAAAGGATATCAGCATATTGCCGATTGTCTCAACGAACGCGGAATAAGCCCACCCGATACTGCTCTGGAATGGAGCCGAGGAACAATTAAGGCAATGCTTCATAATGCCTTTTACGCTGGATTCATTGAGTATAAAGGGAATTTAAACAAAGGAAAACACCCTGCCATCATTACCGAGCAGCAATTTTTTGACGCCCAAAAAATTCAAAGTGTAAGAAGTACCTATAATCCGGAAGCGAAAAGCGGCTTATTAACCGGTCTCTTGTATTGCGCAGAATGTGGAGCAAGAATGCGGTTTAAAAAAGTATGGCGCAATCCTCGCAATCATAAAGAAAAAGTTGCTTATTATGTCTGCTATTCTCAGGACGGAAGCTCTAAATCAATGATACGCGATGTCAACTGCAAATGCGGGTATAAGCGAGCGGTTGATTTAGATGCTGCCGTAGTGAAGGAATTACATCAATATAGTCATAATCCCCAATTGCTCAAAGGTGTTGCAAAAAAGTTACTGCAGCCCGAAAATAATAAATATGTCAACAAGGCTATTACACAGGCGCAAAAAGAACTTGATAATACTAAGCATAAATTAAATAAGTGGTATGATGCCTTTGAGCAGGATACTATCACTTCTACTGATTTAGTAGATCGGATTAAGGGGCTTCGTGAACGGAGAATTTTTCTTGAACAACAAATAGACGAATATCATAAAACGATACTGGCTGATAAAGCTCGTATTGCAGATTCAGAAGAAGTCATTTCTTCCCTTAAAAATTTTAGCCGCATTTGGAGTCAATGCACCGAACCTGAACAGAGAACGATGCTGATCCGGCTCATCAAGGCCATCTATGTAAGTGAAGATGATAAAATTCAGATTACCTTTGCCTAATATTGCATGTCGTTTCGTATAAAGCATTACAGCATTATTCCCAGCTAGCAAACCGGTAACCACCGCTTCGGTATGGCCGACGAGAATGGCCGACTTTTCACCACCACAGAATAAGTTATCAATTCCATCAATTTGCAATGTATTATTACACGGCGCAATACCTAAATACCGCATGGAATTGCCGATTCCACCGGCATATGGATCTTCATAGCGGGCCCGTTCCAGACCAGGAATAGTCCGCAGCTCATCCAAGGGGAAAAACGACGTCATTAATTTAGCATGACCAGTATCCAGCAGTACTAAATTAGCAGCATATTCAGGTACTGCATACTGAGAACAGGCCTTTTTCCCCAAACAGTCATTTCGCTGTAGATTTTTTGGCAGCGGTATGACGACTACGCCACTGCTTTCCAATTGATCACGGATTTCTTGGCTTAGAGAATCTTTATTCAGTTTACATGAACCGCTCATGGCACCAAAAGTGCCATCGACTTTTTGCCCCATAAATTCCTTTACCTCAGCCTTTGCCGCTACACTGATGCGAGGGCCAAAAGAAGGACAGCGCAGTACGCACATCGCACAGCCATTGCCATATGTAAGACAATTGCCCATCGGCCCGGCTGTTCCGGTCGTATCAACGAAAGCATCACCTTTTATTAAGTCACCGTTATCCAAAGTCAACGACTGCAAAATCTTCCCGGATTTCACTACATCAGATACCCGGCTTTTTAGGCAAATTTCAATTCCATAATTTTGTAATATCTTTTTTACCAGTGGCTCCATGGTAGTTACATCATAAAAAGAAGCGTGGCTATGACCAGGAAAGTTCACACCCTTATGTCGACTATTTGCATCCATCGCTACAAAAAGATCTCCTCCCCCCATCGCGATGGACTCTTCAGCAGCAGTAAAACGGCCATTATTGCGAAAAATTCCACCTACCAGTCCAGTTCCTAATAGCATATCGGTACGTTCCAGCAAAATAACATGTGCACCGGCTTTGGCCGCCGATAGTGCTGCCGCGCATCCTGACCATCCCCCGCCAACAACAACTACTTTAACCATGGACATCACTCCATTCACGTCTTCATTACACTTACAGTCTATTCTCCGGCAGAAGAAGTGTCACAATCTAAAAAAAAATGGAACTGGCAACATATGTCACCGTTCCAGATACCACTTTATTGTCTTTAAAGAAAAATTTTCTGACAAACATACACGGAACCCAAAAAGCCAATCAGATCACCCAATAACCCAACAAAGACGGAATACCTGGGGTTACGAATTCCTACTGCACCAAAATAAACTGTTAGAATATAAAAAGTAGTATCGGTGCTGCCTAACGCCGTTGATGCTATTCTTCCTGCTAATGAGTCCGGTCCATGCGTATTGAATATTTCAGTAGCTAATCCTAAAGAGCCGCTTCCTGATAAAGGCCGCATAATCGCCAAAGGAATTAAATCAGGGGGTACACCAACTCCTTGTAACAGCGGCGCAACTGCGGACACACATACATCCATCGCCCCTGAAACCCGAAAAATAGTAACAGCGACCATAATCGCAACTAAAAAAGGCATAATCCGTATCGCAGTCTGAAACCCTTCCGTCGCCCCTTCAATAAAGGCTTCATAAACTTTAACCCTTCTGATAATACCGATTAAGGGAATAATCAGCAGCAGCAAGGGAACTGCCCAGCCAGAGAGCTGCTTGCACACTTCACCGAACATCAGCCTAGCGCCTCCTTTGTACCGGATAAAACATCCGGCATAGGCGATCGACAACAATTACACTTAGTGTTGCTCCTAAACTGACCACCAATGTAGTACCGACAATCTCTGTAGGATTGACTGAGCCGGCGGCTGAACGCAACGCAATAATAGTTGCCGGCACCAAAGTAAACCCGGTGGTACACAACGCCAGGAAGGTACACATCGCATCCGAAGCAGTTTCTTTACTGTTATTTATTTTTTGTAATTCCTGCATGGCTTTGATGCCAAGGGGGGTGACCGCATTTCCCATTCCCAGCATATTGGCGCTTAAGGTCATAATGATAGCTCCCATAGCGGAATGATTTATTGGGACGCTGGGAAATAAAAAACGAATGAATGGACTCAAAAGCAGGGAAAAAAGACGAATCATTCCCGATGCTTCAGCAATTTTCATAATTCCTAACCAAAGGCACATAACGCCGACTAATTTTAATGAAAGATTTACCGCCTCTTCGGCAGCAGCTATGGAACTTTGAGTAATTAAATCCATTTTGCCGTGTAACCCTGCATAAATCACGCCGACAATCATCAAAAAAGCCCAAATAAAATTAATCATACGTCCATCACCCCCTGTATGAACGTATGAATTGAACACATGAACTAGAACAATATTGATTTGCTGTCGTAAATAATCATTTTTCAGGCAAAATTGCGAATAAAAAAGGTGAAAAAGCTCCAGGCGGAATGCCACAACAGGCCAAAAAATGACTTAAGTTCCACATCTTCTGCGGCAACCAAATCTACGGTAGCAACTTGGTTATTGTTATACATCACTTTCACTATACCGATTTTTTGACCGGCAGTAATTGGCGCATTCACTTTGGCTGGTGCCACAATTTCAGTCCGAAACTGTTCCTTATCGTCCTCCGATACGGGAACAGTAATCGTAGCATTCGTCGCCAGCTGGATCAAGCCGGATTTCCCATTTGTAACTGCAATTGTTTTTAATACATCGCCTTGATTAAACATAACCATCGGCTTTACTTGCGAGAAACCATAATCCAATAAGGCAATAGAATCATCCCACATATGCTCGCTGTCTAAAACCACTGTAACTAATTGAATCCCGTTGCGCTGTGCCCCGGAGACGAGGCAGCGGCCTGCTGATGCTGTATAGCCTGTTTTTAGGCCATTACTACCATCGTACAACCAAAGCATACGATTTTCATTATACAGTTCCCGGTCATGATCCTTGCCAGGCCAGGGAATAATTTTATATTTTGTACTTACTATCTGAGTAAACAACGGATTGCGATAGCCATATGCCGCAATTTTTGCTAAATCATGGGCCGTCGTATAATGATCCGGATCCGGCAGACCGCTGGAATTAGTAAAATTCGTATTGTTCGCCCCGATAGCATGAGCCTTCTCCGTCATCAGCTTTGCGAAATTATTTACCGATCCGGAAATATGTTCGGCAACCGCTACTGTTGCATCATTACCGGATATTAACATAATTCCATATAACATATCAAGCATTTTTAACTGCTCGCCCTGGCTTAACCATAAAGATGATCCTTCTGTGTTTGCCGCGTTGGCGCTGGCAGTGACCACATCATCAATATTACCGTGTTCAAGCGCAACAATTAGTGTCATTATTTTAGTTGTGCTGGCAGGATAATGCCTTTCTTCCGCATTTTTTGTATAAAGTATTTTCCCCGTTGACGCATCAATTACAATAGCCGCTTTGGCTTTTATGTCCGGTGGGGACGCTGCCGCAGCAAAAAAAGGCATAGTAATGATATAGATTAACACTATAAAACAGGCAATTAGTCGTAACATAAATAACTTATCCCTCTCCACCAGATTATATAAGAGTAACCGTTGCATCTCATTTTTAAGATTTAAAAAATCAAACTAATAATTATTATATCCATGTTTTCTCCGGACGTAAAGTACCTATACATGATTATTGCGCCAACAGGAGATACTACTACGTAGTTTAAGGGAGGTGAAATTATGGAAACAATTGATGCTAAGACAGCTTTGCGCTCAACATTAACCCAGAAACAAGAACTTGTTCGCGATTATCAGACCGTTGCCAGCCAAATCACTGATGCTGAAGTAGCCAAAATGTATAAACATTTTGCCGAAGCAGAAGCATTGCATGCAACTAAAATTAAAGCGGTATTAAATGAATTACACTAAATTAGTAAAATTAGTAAATTTATATGTTAAAATCTTTACTATATGTACGGATTTTTATGGCCGCAACAAATATATTAAATAGGCAGTCATTCTGTCTGCTCAAAAAAATTTTACTGGCTGACAATTTTTCAAAGAATGTCAGCCAATTTTTCGGGTAAAAAAAAGAGCCCGAAAGCTCTAAACTATTCGACATAAGGTGATACTTTTTTAATTCAAATAGGAAAATTCTAGTTAAAAGTAATAAATGATACTCTTCTCGCCAACCTTTGCAATAATAACTGCCGCGGTCATATACAATAAATAAAAATCCAATCTTTTCACATGATCACCTCAGCTATAGTGTAACACTTTTAAGAGAATGAATCATACAGGAAATATCTGGATTACAAACTTTCCTGTTTATGTTGTCGGTATTTTACACTGCTTGTCATTGAGTTTTTGCCGTTTCAGCAAGTTCATCAAGTTCATCTTCAGCGTGCTGCTGCTTACACATTTCTTGCAATTTGCTTAATGCTTGTGGTATTAAATCAAGAATCCGGTCATACACGGCGTTGCCTTCCACAGGCATAAACCGTACGCCATTTGTCGGTGAACAAACCAAAAATCCCACAGGCTTAACACTTACCCCGGCACCACTGCCGCCGCCAAAAGAATGTGCAACTTCCGCCTCCTGGATTTCTTGCGGCTCATAGTCGCCTCCCCCGGCAGCAAAGCCAAAGCTAACCCGTGAAATCGGCAATATAACTGTGCCATCTGTTGTTTCGACCGCATCGCCTACAATGGTATTAACATCCACCATATCTTTTATACTTTCCATGGCAGTTTTCATTAGCCCCTGAATCGGATGTTCCCCCATTAGCTGCACCCCTTTTCCTTTCTTTTGGGTAAAAATAAACAACTCATCGCCTTTATAACATTTCCCAAACGGATACTGAATATACATTGGAAGTCGATCTCAAGCTGTCGTCGGTCAAATACAGGAATAACCGTAACCACCGGTTTTTGCAAAAATTCGATGCGGCATTTCATGACTGTAATTAAAAATTTTTCCATCAGCCCCAACGCACCAACCATCATACCAGTTACAGCAGCATCTTCTGAGCCGAAAATTGTTTTCCAGCAAAGCCGTTCACAATGAAGAAAAGATAATATTTTATTAATAAACCGCTGGTATATACGGGTATAATGTCGCAGGAAACAAATTACCTCATCAAATTTTTTAGGATGAGTAAGATAAATTTTAAAAGCATTTAAAATAAATCTATTTTCCCGGTGAATTTGACTATTTTCTTCCTCATCCGCTACTTTTACTTTTGATTCCGGCCAAATGATCATACTTTCCTTAGTCAATTTAACGACCGGGACGACCATACGATACAGTGTCATATTATGAAATAGGCATACCGATATCATTATATTATCATCCTTATCCTGCAGCCGATACCGGATATCAATATAAATTACAAGCCGGGAAAGCAGATAGGTGAGTGTAAGATTCGCGGAAATAGCAATCAACCAGTTCTCCATATTTACCCCTGTGTTTCTGCGTTATACTAATCTCCCCTATTGTGAACCTAAAATGCTCCCCCTATACAAAGAAGGACAGCCCGATTAGGGCTGTCCTTCAAGGAATTTAGCTAACGGCGGTAAATCATTAAGACTTTTCAGGCCAAAGCAAAGTAAGAAATCATCTGTAGTTCCGTATAGAATGGGCCGGCCAATCGCCTCTTTGCGGCCAACTTCCTTTACCAAATGACGATCGACCAGCATCGCCAGTAATTTTTCAATTTTTACGCCGCGAATGTTTTCTATCTCCTGTTTAGTGACCGGCTGCTTAAAGGCAATAATAGCCAACGTTTCCATGGCGGCAGAAGAAAGCCGCGTTTCCTGAATATGAGCCAGCTTTTCCACCGTAGATGATAACTCTGGTTTTGTACATAGCTGATATCCACCGGCAATTTCAATAATAGTCAGTCCCCGGCAACTATCGGACATATCTTCCATAAGCTGAGCCAATAATAGTTGAACATGCTCTTCCTCAATCGAAAGTATCTGTGCGATTTTTCCGGCTGTCATGGGGTCCCCATGAGCGAATAACAAGGCTTCAATATGCCCCTTCAGGTGCGCATAAAACATTGGGCATACTACCTCCTCAACATAAGATAGATAGGAGCAAAACTCTTTTCCTGACGAATGTTCACCCGTGTCAGCCGCATCAACTCTAACAGCGCTAGAAAAGAAACAATCATTTCCGACCGCGTTCCCGCTCTGATGAAAACCCGGCTAAATTCAACCGAACCATCATTCTGCCGCAACAGATGAAGAATATCGTACATCTTATCCTGGACACTAAATTCATCATGATCCACCAACGCAGAGGAAGGCTCTTTGCTTTCCCATACAGCAGCAAAAGCTGCCAGCAAATCGTCTAGCTTTAATCCTTCCGGTAATAAAACCTGCTCAGCAAATATTTGTGGCAAACGAGAAAAATACCGTCGGTGATTTTTCGCCATTTCTTCCATTACGCCTGCCATTTGCTTAAATTTCCGATATTCCAGAAGCCTGTCGATCAATTCCTGCCGCGGGTCACCTGCTTCATCGTCCAAGGCTGCGTTCTCCACCGGGTTAGGCAGCAGTATCCTCGATTTTATCTGCAGCAAAGTTGCTGCCATGACTAAAAATTCGCTGGCAATATCGATATTGAATTCTTTCAGCGCTTGCAGATAATCTAAATATTGTTCGGTAATTTTAGCAATAGGTATATCATAAATATCTAATTCATCTTTTTCAATTAAATGCATCAGCAGATCCATGGGACCTTCAAAAATTTCCAGTTTCACCTTATACGCTGCCATCTCAGGACAAATTCATCGCCCGGCGTACTTCTTCCATCGTTCGACTTGCCACCTTGCGGGCCCGCTCGGCGCCATAGACCAGAATTTCCTGCACTCGCTGCGGCTTCGCTGCCAATGCCTTGCGGCGGTTATGTATGTCGGCTAAATCTGTCACCATTTTTTCTGCCAGACGTTTCTTGCATTCAACGCAGCCGATTTCCGCCTGCGTGCAGCAACTGGTAACGTTGTCCAAATCTTCTTTGCTAAAAATTTTATGAAAGGCATACACGGTACAAATATCAGGATGTCCCGGATCAGTCTTTTTCACCCGTTGAGGATCGGTTACCATCAAACGCACTCGGCCCCTCAACTCATCAGGACTGGCAGCAAAAGGAATTTCATTACCATAAGATTTGCTCATTTTTCGTCCATCAATACCCGGCAGCAAAGGTGCCTGGCTCAGAAAAGGCTTTGGTTCAGGGAATATCGGCTGATATAGGTTATTAAACCGTCTGAGTATTTCTCTGGTCAATTCCAGATGGGGAATTTGATCCTCACCTACCGGCACGGTATCTGCCTTATACAAAATAATATCAGCAGTCATAAGTTCGGGATATCCTAAAAAGCCATAGGTATTAATGTCCTTGCCTTGACTTCCCAGTTGCTGCAGCTTGTCTTTATAGGTGGGTACACGTTCCAGCCAAGACAAAGGCGTAATCATGGATAATAAAAGATGCAATTCGGCATGTTCTTTCACCTGGGATTGAACAAAAATTACATTGCGTTCCGGATCCAGTCCTGCGCTGAGCCAATCCAAAGCCATATTATGAATATTTTCGGGTATCTTGCTGGTGTTATCAAATGAAGATGTTAAAGCATGCCAATCCACAATAGAAAAAAAGCATTCATATTCATGCTGAAGCTTTACCCAGTTTTCCAGCGCACCTAAATAATTGCCCAGATGAAATCTTCCTGATGGCTGCATACCACTAAAAATTCGTCCCTTACTCATTGCGATCTCCTCCAACTAGAAAATTATCATAATAATTTTATTAATAATATAATACAACCCGTATTCAAACGGATACAGGATAGCACCGATGATACCGACATAAACTAACGCCATAAGGATAAACGGCCCATAAGGCTCCAAGCGCTGCAGTGCATATGCCTGGCGCCCGGGCAATAAACTCATTAGAATTTTTGAACCGTCAAGGGGAGGCAGCGGTACCAAATTAAAAACTGCCAAAATAATGTTATAGTCTCGGGTTAAGGCCAAAACATTCGACCAAAATCCCACAGACATATGCAGTTTGCTCATTATCCCTAACAGCAACGCCACTAATAGCGCCATCAGCACATTAGAAGCCGGTCCGGCTAAAGAAACCAGCAGCATTCCGTTGCGTGTGTTGTGAAAATTGTTAGGGTTTACCGGAACGGGTTTTGCCCAGCCAAATTTAAACAACCATAACATAATCAATCCTAAAGGATCAAGATGAGCGATTGGATTCAGTGTCAGCCTGCCCAAAACCCGGGGTGTTGGATCGCCAAGCCGCACCGCAGCTCTGGCATGAGCATATTCATGTACTGTCAATGCAATTAATAAAGCCGGAATACGGAAAATCATGTCCGGATCAAAACCAAACACTTTGTTGCCTCCTTTACTTCAAAACAACCCACATTTCCCATTTTGGCACAATCCAAGGCCCTGTGCAAGAACCGTATCCTCATTATACTAGAAAACTGTAAAAAAACAAAATTGGCCGCAGTCTGTATTTTTTTTATTACAACATCCCCTGGTACAGCCGGAACTAGAATAAATTCTATCAGCGCAACAAAAGATAGTGATAAAGGAGGAGAGAGCGTGTCAACTTGGAAGAGAAAAATTCAATATTGGGGTATAGCCTGTCTCATTCTATCGCTGTTATCCAGCGGATGCAGTATGTTGACCCCGGCTAAAAAACCAGAGGTCGGTCCTACCGGCGACCCGATAAGCGCAAAACCGAATCCCCCCTTTGCCGAAAGGTTTTGGTCTCCACCGGAAGAATTATATGACTTGGAAGCAACTGCAGGTGTAATATTTGACGGGCTCAGGACCGAACAATGGCCACAGGTGGAAAAAGGATTAAGCACGTTACAGACTACCTGGCTAGAAACCAGACTTTTGATTGGTGAAAAAAAAGGAGCGAAAGAGGCCGATGAAGCGCTGCAAAAATTATCAGCATCAGTTACAGAAAAAAGAGCACCAGAAGTCTATGAAAATCTCAATAGATTTATGGGAAGTATCAGTGAAATCGGCAAATCTTATAAACTTTCCCCGTTGTCGGATATTATTGCCGTAGGAAATGCAGTTCGCAATGTAAGCTTTTATGTGGAAGATAGGAATTGGTCTAAAGCAGCATCCAAAGCAAAAGAGTTGGATGATACTTGGGGACAAGTAAAACCCAGCATGGAAAAAGTGGGCATTTTAAACGAAATTACCAAAACCCATGTCTCAATTAAACAAATAAAAGATGCGGTAAACGCCGAAAACAAAGGAGCGTTTGAGGATCAGGCAGCCAATATAAATGAGAGCATGGGGCGAATCAGAGAGTTTTATCGAGGTAAATAAAGAATCCCGCTGAAACGGGATTCTTTATTTACCTCGATTTTATTTTTCCCTGCTATCATCGGGTTGATCTTTCAGCCGATCTTTATCCTGAGGTTTTAATACTGCCGGGCGAAGAACTTTCGTGGGAATTGGCAGCCTTAGTAATACGTCTTTTAGCGCACTAAAATTAAAAGGTAATGCCGGCCATAAATAGGGAACACCAAACGACCTAGTAAACAGCATAATTAAAAAAATTCCCACTAAACCAACTAGGAATCCGGGTAGTTTAAAAAACATAACTAATAGTAAGAGTATACCGCGAAATAATCGTATTGCCATGGAAAACTCCACACTCGGAGTCGCAAAAGCTCCCACTGCAGCTACTGCAGTATAAAAAATAGTTTCATTGCCAAACAAACCAACTTTTGTTGCAAACTCACCCAGCATGAATGCGCCGATAAAGCCAAGGGCGGTAGATTGAGCAGCCGGAACATGAACAGTCGCCATACGGACTAATTCTACGCCAAATTCGGCTAAGATAAACTGCAAACCAATAGGAATAATTCCAGGATCCTTCGGTCCTAAAAAAGCCAATGCTTCTGGTAACAAATGACGCTGCAGCACAACAGCTAGCCATAACGGAGGCAGTACTAACGAAAGCAGTACTCCCAACAATCGCACTAGCCGGAGATAAGAACCAATAAGTACATTTTGGTGAAATTCTTCCACATGCTGCACATGATGCCACAGAGTAGTGGGCAAAATCATAATATTGGGCGAAGTATCCACAACCAGGCAAAGGTGTCCTTCCAGTAAATGTACCGCAGCTACATCAGGCCGTTCGGTATAACGTACCTTCGGCAGCGGGTTCCACTTATTGCCGCCGACAATATATTCTTCAATTGCCTTTTCCGCCATGGGAACCCCATCAATATTAATATCATTTAAACGTTTTTTGACCATGTCGATAAGATGAGAATTCGTTATGTCTTTTATATAACAAACAGCAATGTCGGTTTGCGACCGAGTTCCAACTTTCACAATTTCAAACCGCAGATTCGGATCCCGCAACCGGCGACGAATTAGAGCAGTATTGAAGGGCAATGTTTCAACAAAGGAATCCCGTGAACCACGGGTTACTTTTTCGATATTTGATTCAGCCGGAGTTCTGGCCGGATAAGCTCTGGCATCGAATACGATCAGCTGAGTTTCGCCATCTATCAGAAACAGAAGCTCCCCTGATAGCAAACTCGTCACAGCGTCATTTAAGTTACTCATTAATTTAACCTGAGAGTGAGTAGCCCGGGTATAAAATAATTTCTGCAGTGTATTTACCGATATTTCTTCTTGGTGCAGAATCATCATGTCTTGAAAAACGTTGGTCAATAAAACATCATTGGTCATACCATTTATTGAAAACGATGCGGCTCGTTTGCGTCCTATCTTGTATTCGCGAAAAACAATATCAAAACTTTCACCTACTCCTAGTAAGCCCTTAAGATAATTAATATTTTTATCTAAATCCTTGTCAATCTTCTGCTCTGCCGTCATATTCAATGCCACTCCGTTTCAACACTTCCTCAATTGCTCGGCGCGTTATCGGCGCCCCCCGGGTTATATCATCAGCCCTATCCATTTTACCAATATCTCCAACTCCAATGATCACCGGCACATCCACGTTATTTAAGACATCTACCGTATCGCCTTTAATGAGCAGCTTGTCACCACACTTTTGTTTAGACTCTCCGTTTTTGTCTACTGCAACGTCAACTACATCACCGCAGCAGTCAATACAGGCATCGGCTTCCACACCATCAATGCCGGTAGTATTAGAAGCAACCGCGACTACTCCCAATACGTTAATATCAGGATGAGATGCTACATACTCCATGGCTGCTTCTCCTTTGCCCTTGTCCTTTCGCCCCCGGTCATCAAACATCACTAATACCGGATCATGATGTACAGTTTTCAATAATTTAACGATTTCATCACCGCTTATCGGCGTTGGGTTACCGGCAGAGGCGGAAATACAGCGTAATCCTAAAGATGTTGCTATATCTTCAACAACATGCTGCGCAACTCTATCGCCGTCGGTTATCATAATAACCCGTACTTTATCCGGCAACATTATTCACCTCCCAAATTTGAGGATTGATTCTCCTCACCCAATAAATTACTGATTTTATTGGCTATTTTTTCACTTTCACTAATAACCTGTTTTAGTTTTTGCAAACTGGCTTCCAATTCATTGGCCAATTCAAACTGGGCTTGAGCCAAGACCTGTGGTGCTGTTTGCACCGCTACGGTATTTTCTTGAGACTTTGTCTGCTTCTGTGATTGCTTCTGGGGTTGATCGGATGATTCCATAACCCCTTGCTGTAAATTACTTTTGCTATTCGAAGTTATTGCTTGTTGAGTAGCTGTTTGCTGAAATTTTTCCAACTGACTATTCAATTTTTGCAGCAGACATATTATTTCTTGATTATCCGCTGTTTTAAGGCTATCCTCGGTGATTTTTGCCTGAGCCTGAACAAACCCTTGTGCTATATCGGCAATCATTGTTTCTGCGTTGCACGAAGCGGCTGGATTCGATTCGGCAACTTGCGCCTTTTGGTCACTTACACTGGATTTTCCACCATGTTCTTCCGTTTCATTTGTTGGCCGGTTAAAGAAATTCATAGTCCGCCGTGAATTTCGTCTGATCATCATCCCACTCCTCCGCTAGAAAAAAAATACCACGCATTTACTGTGAATGAAATTACAGCAACCCGTAAATTTACTACAGCAAAAGGATACTGCAAAACTGACAGCGGATTCAAAACATCCTTTGCTTTTTCCAATTCGACTCCACCGGAAATAGAGCTAACAATAAAATTTGCCAATGTTCCACCCAAAACAATTAATTGTCCGATCATCACACCATCCGGACTCATGACCGCAGCCATGCCAAATGCTCCTGCTGCAACCAGAGAGTTAATTTGGCCATGCATAAAAATAGTCATTAAAACCTCACCTGCTTCCTGGATTAATGCTGCAATCATTACGAAATGCGGATAGCGCAGTCCAGTTAAACATATTGTCAATAGCAGCCCAACGACATCAATCGTTACCATACAGTCAACCTTTGGGATTAAATAATACAGACATGATAAAACCGAATACTACAGCTGCCATAATGCCAACCGATGTTGCCCGCAGTGCGCCGCTAAACAGCCCCCAAAAGCCAAATTTGTTTATATCTTCAATTGTTCCTGACACCAGGGAATGCCCAAATCCAAGCAGCGGTACAGTCGCCCCGGCACCGGCTAAATCAACTAGTGGCTGATATAAGCCAAATCCACTCAATATTCCACCGACAACAACAAATAAAACAAGTACATGGGCTGGGGTCAAAGGAGTTAAGTCCATAAGCAATTGACCAATGACACAGATTAATCCACCAATGATGAATGCCAGTATATAACCTTGCAACAAATTTTTCCCTACCTTTCAAAACAGCTCCGGTATTATAGCGGCCCGCTATTTTATTTTGACCACTGTAATAACAAATAATTCACCATAAGAGAAAAAGAGCGTCTTGGTTAGACGCTCTCTACTAGATTCCGGTTCATTAATGAACATGAAACGCAACTTTTACATCGGCTTTATATTCGGCTATATGTCCATTATCAATATTTGCCGTGAAGTTAGTTACTTCAACCCCGAGTATATCATCAATCGTTTTACTTGCTTCGATAACGGCACTGTCTACCGCATCAGTCCAATTATGACGTGATGTTCCCACCAATTCAATAACTTTTACAACCATAATTATATCCTCCTTATCATATGATGTGGACTCGTTTATAATGTGTACAATTTTTTATAAAAAATACTAGCAAACAATACCGCTGAAAATAGTAACCGGAAGCTTCTGAATATTATAAACCTGCTTGGCACGTACGGGAGATTTTTTAGGCCGCTCATCGCTGTAATATACCCAGGCAAGCGTGCTGACGGTAAGGATTACACTTAGCGTCAAAGCTGCAATAACTATTTTTTTATTCAATTCACGCTCACCTCTTTGCCGCTTATTATGCCCATTAAGGCAAAAAAAAATAGACCCCGAAATGTGAATTAGGAGGTCACCCAAAATTGCCTTATCTTTTTGAGAGCCTGTTTTTCGATTCGTGATACTTGTACTTGGGACAAACCAAGTAAGCTGGCAATCTCCGACTGAGTTTTATCTTCAAAAAAACGCAGTTGAATAATAATCCGTTCTTTATCCGGCAGGCGGAATAAAATTTCTTTTAAAGCCAATCTCTCAATATAAGAATTATCCTGCCCATCAGGGCATTTTATCTGGTCTAAAAGAAGTATAGGATCGCCGCCGTCATCGTGAAAAGCATGATCATATAAGGATGCCGGAGGTTGGATTGCTTCCAGCGCTGAAACAATTTCCTGAGGCGCTAATGCCAGTTCTTTTGCTACTTCGATTATAGTCGGTTCTCTCCCCAATATTCCCTGCAATTTTTCCTGAGTGCGATGTACCCGGTAAGCCAACTCTTTGACCGGGCGGCTTACCTTTATCGGATTATCATCGCGTATATAGCGGCGAATCTCGCCAATTATCATCGGGACAGCATAAGTGGAGAATTTTACGCTATATTTCAAATCAAATCGTTCTACTGCTTTCATTAACCCAATACTACCAATCTGAAATAAATCATCCCATTCATAACCTCGATTGCTAAACCGATGAACTATACTTCGTACCAAATTAAAATTACATTTGATTATTTCTTCTTTAGCTTTTTGACTGCCAGCCTGCGCTCTGGTTATCAGCTCTTTTAACGCTTCATCTCCAAGCATGGGCATCCCACCTAATGCTCAATTTCTATTTTGGAATTAATAACTTTCACCATGGTAACAGTTGTGCCGGCATCTAATTTAGATTGAATCTTCAACTCATCCATAAATGATTCCATAAAAACAAATCCCAGTCCCATGCGTTCCGGATCACTGGAATAGGAAGGCTGGCGCGCCAGTTCGATATCTTGAATTCCCTTACCGTAATCTACAATGCTATACTCAATTCTATTTTCCAATAAAGTCATATTAAGTTTGATAATGCCCAAATCATTTCCATAGCCATGAATGACTGCATTAGAAACAGCTTCCGATACAGCTACTTTTATTTCTTCAATCTCGCTTAGCGTCAGTTCTACCTGCGCTGCGAAGGCCGCCGCCGTCACTCTGGCAATGCCTACATTTTCGCTTAAGCTTTGGAAAGACATTTTAAGCTGATTTTTTACCATACTGTCCTCCTTATAAACACGCTAACGCTTCTGTTTCGGATGGGTATAACTTCATAATTTTAAAAAGCCCGGACAACTCGAAAATTTTTGCCACTTGAGGCTGAATATGAGCGGCCAGTATTTGTCCTCCTCGCAAACTGATCCGTTTGTAACGCCCTAAAATTACACCGAGCCCCGAACTGTCAATAAAGGTTACTCCGGCTAAACTTAATAGTATATTTTTTGCTCCACTGGTATCCAAATTTTGGTCGACTGTTCGGCGAAATTCATCCGCAGAATGCATATCCAATTCGCCTTCCACTCTCACTATTAAAACACCTTGTTTTAACAAAGTCCTAATTTGCAATTCGAGTCCCTCCTCGTCTTTTCTATATTATTCGCCAATAGGAAAATTTTTCCTTCTTATGGTATAAAAAAAGCGCAGCTTTTTTTCTGCGCCTGTTTTTGCTTATATTATCGGGACAATGTAAATAAACTCGAGATCATATTTTGGAATATTTTTATAAAACCGGCTTTTTCGATCGGTTTTTCTGCAATGAGATCTACCTTACCAAGTTCTTTACCATCTTTAATAGCCAGCAGTTCACCGCATTTTTGTCCTTGTTCTACCGGCGCCGTAATAGCCGAACGAACCGCTATCTTTTTCTGTATATTTTTAGTTTGTCCCTTACCAACTAATAGGTTTAAATCCCGGGCAGCAACCAATTGTACCTCTTGTTCCATTCCTTTATTTACCTTTAATCTTTCAACGACAGCACCTTCCTCCACTATTGGAACCGCTGAGTAATTTGCAAATCCCCAATCCATCAGTTTCATACTTTCCCGTAAATGCGACCGCGGCTCCGGTGTAGCAAATACAACAGCAATAAGCCGCAATCCATCCCGTTTTGCTGTTCCGGCAAAACAGTATTTTGCTTCTTCCGTCCAGCCGGTTTTCAATCCATCGGCTCCTTTGTACCACCAAAGCAGCTTGTTGGTATTCACCAGCCAATTCTTTCCTCCTCTTAGCCAATACTCTTTTATACTGCATAATTCCAAGTATAAAGGATGTCGGACGGCTTCCTGGGTGATGACAGCGGTATCATAAGCACTCATGTAATGGTCAGCGGTTGGTAATCCGTTTACATTTGCAAAATGGGTATCCTTTAGCTCTAAACTTTCTGCCCGCTTATTCATAGCCTCCACTGCAGCCTGCTCGCTGCCATAGATGTGTTCCATAATTGCCACTGCCGCATCGTTTGCACTTACGACTGAAACCGCTACTAACAACTCTTGTACTGTCATTTGTTCTCCCGGTTCCAACCAAATTTGCGAACCGCCCTGATGCCAGGCATTTTCGCTGGTAGAAACCTCATCGGTCAATTTAATTTTTCCCTGCTCCACTGCCTCAACCGCCATAAGCAGCGTCATTGACTTGGTTACACTGGCTGGCGGCAGCCGTTTGTGAGAATTTTTTTCATATAGAACAGTTCCATTCGCATCCATCAAGACTGCGGATTGAGCCACGGTATCCAGTGAAGCTGCGAAACCTTCCTTGTGATCACCAACACAAATCACTAGTATTGAGACGAATACAATATAAAACAGGATGGCAATACGACGCAATTGGCACATATAGAAACACGCTCCTTTCATCATTTTTTTTATGGTATCCAATATATAAAATGATTACACTGGAAAGTCCAAACAAAAAGACTGGCCGAAGCCAGTCTAACTAACGTATTCTTTAAATCCGTCATTATCTACCGTTCCTAAAATCAGCTTTGGTTTTTCACAATGAATACTTGAACAGGTAATTGCTTTGAGAATTCGCTGTCTGCTTTCCTGACCTTTAACAAGATCATTCGTATGAATAACCGCGAGCGGCTGACCTGCTCGTATAAAATCACCGATACGGCAGCGCATAATAATTCCGGCCGCTAAATCAATCCGCTGTCCTTTGTATTCCCGACCAGCCCCTAATACCATAGCAGAGTAACCAATTTGGGCTGTATCAATATGTTGAATATAACCCTCCTGCTCACTTTTAACATCTATTTTAAATGCGGCTTCAGGCAGCAATTCTTTTTTTGTTATGAGTTTCGGGTTTCCACCCTGCGAAACAATAAATTCTTGAAACTTATCAAGCGCTTTCTGATTTTCTATCAGCTCAAGAAGCAGTTTGTTAGCTACTATTATATTCGGCGCTTCTCCGGCCAAAACCAACATATGCGCACCTAACAGCAAGGAAACGCGGCGCAGTTCTTCCGGACCATGACCGGTAAGAACATCAATAGCTTCCTTAACCTCTAAACTGTTGCCGACCGCCAGTCCAAGCGGTTCTTCCATACTGGTAAGCACTGCCTTGGTTTCCCGTCCCACTAGGATGCCAATATCAACCATCGTTCGGGCCAGTTCAATGGCAACAGGCAAGTTTTTCATGAATGCACCGCTGCCAACTTTTACATCCAGCAAAATTTTATCGGCACCTGCCGCGATTTTTTTACTCATAATTGAAGAAGCAATCAACGGAATGCTCTCCACCGTTGAAGTCACATCCCGCAAAGCATAGATTTTGCCATCGGCGGGAGCAATGGCCGGACCTTGTCCGGTAATCGCCAAACTATGTTTTTTTACAGCATCAAGGAATTCATTTTTGTCAAGTTGAGTACGAAAACCCGGAATAGATTCCAGTTTATCAATTGTACCGCCAGTAAATCCCAAACCACGTCCGGACATTTTAGCAACAGGCACACCGGCTGCAGCCACTAACGGTGCTACAATCAACGTTGTCGTATCGGCAACACCGCCGGTACTGTGCTTATCAATCTTAATTCCGGCAATGGAACTTAAATCAACCATTTCACCGGATCGGGCCATGGCTATAGTTAGAGCAGCCGTTTCCTCCCGATTCATGCCTTGCAGAAATGTCGCCATCAGCCAGGCAGCCATTTGATAATCCGGGATTTCATCCTTGGTATATGCAGAAATAATATATTCGAGTTCTGCGGGAGTATGCGATAATCCTTCCCGCTTTTTACGGATAAGGTTGACCATTCGCATCATCATCACCTGCTATTTCCGGGAGTAACCCTTGTAAAAATTTTCTCAGTAATCAGATTATGTTATGCACGCGGATGCGCCTTATCATATACTTCTTTTAAATGATTTTTCGTCACATGTGTATAAATCTGAGTGGTGGATATATCCGCATGCCCCAGCATTTCTTGGACGGAACGGAGGTCGGCCCCATTTTCCAGCAGATGGGCGGCAAAAGAATGGCGAAGTGTATGCGGCGTAATATCTTTCGTAATATTCGCTTCCTGGGCATATTTTTTTATAATTTTCCAGAAGCCTTGTCTGGTTAGCCGATTGCCGTGATGATTGACAAACAGTGCCGCTTCTTCATAGGTGCGTACTAACTTTGTTCTGCCTTTATGGATATATTCCTGAACACATTTAACAGCAATTGAGCCAAGTGGAACAATCCGCTCCTTTGCCCCTTTACCATAACATTTTATATATCCCATATCCAGATTTACATCTGAAATATTGAGGGAAATTAACTCCGACACCCGAATGCCAGTAGCATATAACAATTCCAGCATTGCTTTATCCCGCATTCCCGCCGGCATAGACCCATTCGGCTGCTTTAAAAGCTCTTCTACTTCAGCAATAGAAAGAATTTTTGGCAGTTTTTTCTCCAGCTTGGGAGATTCTAAATTTGCCGCCGGATCTTTATCTAAATAGCGTTCCCTTACTAAATATTGATAGAAGGATTTAATAGCAGCAAGATTACGTGATATCGTGGAAACAGCTCGTCCTTTAGATTGGAGATTTGTCAAATAAGCAAGGATGGTGTTACGATTGGAATCCTTCAAAATTTCCATCTGACTATTTTGTAAATATGTTTGAAATTGACGCAAGTCTCTACCATATGATTCTAAGGTATTTTGGGCTAACCCACGCTCAACTGCGAGATAGTTAATAAATTCATTAACATAGCTTTCCATATTTACCACCCTTTTCCCGGAATTCCGGTCATAAAGTCATTATAATGCCTTGTACAGACACATAAGACTTTATCTAATTTTAATTCCACATTAAGTTATATATTTCCTTTCTTTACCTGTCAAAAAATATTAATTTTTGCATTTTTTTTGTAAAGTTTAAAATTATCATGTCAACCAACCTATAAATACCCGCAAGGGTTTCTCCAGCAGATTTTGGTCGCGAATCTTAATATCAGGAGTTTGTGTATGCCAAAATAAAGTAAGCAGTTTGGGTAAAATGTAAAAAATTATCATAGCTAATAATATTATTTTTATGTAAAGTTTAATCTTTTTTAGCAGCCGATGCCATGAAAATATAAATACCATCTACCCACCCCGCTTTCATATGCTTAACTTAATATCATACCTATTCACCTATCCACCGGTTTATTCACACAAAAACTATGAAATCTATTTTCTAGACAGAATAAATAGGACTGCAATCAAATGCAGCCCCTGCTCCAATTATCCTTTTACGAGTAAACCGGCGACCAATTTCATAAATACCGGGGAAATGTATACCTCCACTAATGCAGCGATAATCATTAGCAGCAGCATTAGTGCGCATAAAAACGAATATGCCAAAGATTCATACAGCAAGTTACTTTTTATATGAGTTTTACGCTTAACTAACATAAGAGAAAATGTAGTAGCAGAAACACTTGTTACCAATATAGCCGGAACGGCAAAAAAATTATGCGGCAAAACAGAAACTAGGGCAAATAAAAACCCTTTCATGATATACTCATTGACCAGAAAGCCGACGGTAAACCCAATAATAAATCCGCGGATAAACAAAATAAACAAAACAAAAGGAATCCCTACGATAGTAAAGCCTAATATCCACATGAGGGCAATCGTTTTGGCGTTATTAAATAGTACTGTTCCCAGCGCCAAAGACATATCACCTATTCCGTTGGAATTTTGAATTAACCCGTTAAAAAATATTCGTAGATAACTAATTAACTCTGTCTTTTGTTCAGCCGGCAATGTTTTAACCGCCAGTGCTCCCACTACCACTCCAATAATTAGAATCAATATCGTGAAAAAATAAGCCACTAAATTTGCCCGAAAATAACTAGCAAAATTTTGGCGAAAATAAGCTAGCATACATTGTTCCTCCCCATTTATACCTTTTACAATGTATGCCGAATCCACTATCTTTATACCAGTTTTGTCCCGGATCATATTAACTGTTTATCTTGTCGCTATGTTAGCATATCATAAACCTGCCATTAGCAGACCTAGTATTGTTTTTGCATCCGTAATGAGCCCATCATGAATCATCGCCTTAATTTTACTGCGTGAATATGTTTCCACCTTAATAAATTCATCTTCATCGGGACATACTTCAGCCAATTTCATATTTAACGCCAAATATAGATGAATCACCTCATTACTAAAGCCCGGTGTGGTATAAATAGCGGTTAATTTTTTAATAGTGCCGGCAATATATCCCGTTTCTTCCTTTAGTTCTCTCCGGGCGCACTCATCAGGATCTTCTTCCGGTTCCAGCTTTCCGGCTGGAATTTCCAATAAAATTTTACCAATAGGATAGCGGTATTGCCTTACAAGCACTATACAGCCGTCCTCTAATATCGGAACAACGGCAACAGCACCTGGATGATGCACCACCTCACGCGTAGCTTCTTTGCCGTTAGGAAGTTGAACAGTATCACAAACAAGATTTAAAATTTTACCATTAAATATGCTGTTTGAACGTATAAATTTTTCTGTTAATCCATCCAATCTTTTAACCTCCTGGAATATTTTGTGGTATACCTACATATCTTACCTCCGGGGAGGAATATCCATGCAGATTGTTACTCAACGCAATAGTATCATTTTTTCTGGTAAAATCAAAGAGCTGCAGCAGCAATTATCGTTGCTGCAAACGAAATATACAACGGTAAAAGATATGATTCATCATTGTCTTAAATGAATCACGCCGCCTTACCCGGTCAGCTACGTTAATCATAAAAATCCCCCCTGCGTCCTAGAGGATACAGGGGGATGTTCGTTTCACGCACGCATCTCCATTCTAAGTTTATCGGCAATCATGGCCATAAACTCAGAATTGGTAGGCTTGCCCTTCTCCAATTTTATTGTATAACCAAATATCCGGTTGATCATTTCCATGTTACCGCGACTCCAAGCAACCTCAATCGCATGACGAATTGCGCGTTCCACCCGGCTTGGCGTCGTTGAATACTTTTCGGCGATCATCGGATACAATACTTTGGTCACGGCCCCCAGCAATTCGATTTCGGCAATAATCATCAGAATAGCATCCCGTAAATATTGATAGCCTTTAATATGAGCGGGAATTCCGATTTCCCGAATGATATTGGTTACTTCTACATCCACTGGACGAGCTTTTATTGCTTGAGCCACCATCGGCCGCTGGGATGTAATGGTGTTTGCCAGCTGTCGAATTCGGCTGACTAAAACATCCATATTGAAAGGTTTTAAAATATAATAATCAGCACCTAATTCCACAACCCGCTGGGTAATGCTCTCTTGGCCAAATGCGGTTAACATAATAACTTTAGGTCTTTTACCGCCCATAACATTAACCCGTTCCAATACGCCAATTCCGTCAAGATGGGGCATAATAATATCCAAAATTACAACATCAGGCTGTTTTTCCTCAATAATAGTAACAATTTCTTCTCCGTTGAAGGCAGTTCCGACCAAATCAATATCGGCTTGCTGCATAAGATATTCCTGCATAATCCCTACGAACTCGCGATTGTCATCGGCAATTGCCAATTTAATTGTATCTTTCATGAATAACATCCTCTCCCTATATTTTATACGATAAAAATACAATTCGACAAGTGCGCGTCAGTTCCTTCCTTGTTTGGAAAAAAAATCCATTATATTTAAAATTTTTATCCTGCTTTTTCCAAAAACAAACAGCTAGAAACTGCAAAAAGTTTTTTGGCTGTTTGTTTTTCTTTTTTCGGAATAATTCCGCTTTCCATAAGCATCCAATCAATAAAACACCCATAGCCTTTCGTCGGATCATGGACAAACACATGAGTAACGGCGCCAATAATTTTTCCATTTTGAATTATAGGGCTGCCGCTCATTCCTTGTACAATACCGCCTGTCTTTTCCATCAACCGGGAATCCGTTATTTTTATGACCATTCCTTTCCCTTCGGGAATATCCTGCAAATTAATTTTTTGAATTTCAATGGCAAAGCTCTCTATTTTCTGTCCATCAACAACAGTTAACATCTCTGCGGCTCCTGTCTGAACCTGGTTCATCGACGCAATAGGAATACCTTCCGAATACAATCCATTTGACAGATTATTACTTAACTGACCGTATATACCAAAGGGAGTGTTTTTTTTGATATCGCCTACTAACTGATCTTCTTCAATAAACATACCAATTTTTTCACCCGGTTGTCCACGTTTTCCTTGCTGAATTCCGGATACAGTTGCCAATACAATTTTACCCTGGTCGCAATCGATGGGTTGGTTTGTATCACTATCGGTAATAATATGCCCTAAGGCGCCATATGTTCTTGATTTAGGCTCATAAAAAGTCAGTGTTCCAACTCCCGCTGCGCTGTCTCTTACGAATAGCCCAATCCTGAAACGTTTAGTGTCATTACACAAAACCGGAGCCAAAGTAATATGAACCTGGTCTTCGCCCCGTTTCAATAATAAATCCAGAGAACGGTTATCTTTACCACTGGAGTCAATAATTTCAGCGACCTGACCGTCACTTTGAACCGGGGTTCCGTTGATACTGAGAATCACGTCGCCGATATTGATCCCGGCATTTTTTGCCGGTGTTGCATATTGTCCGTCTGCCATTTGTACCGGTGAATTGCCAACCACGATAACTCCGTGGGAATGAAGCATTACACCAATGGAATGCCCGCCGGGAATTAGAGTAATTGGCGGAATAACGTCTACTTCTACAGTACGAATCGGCACTAGCCCCAATAATTTAAATTCAACGATAGCCTTGCCAATTTTAACAGGTTCCAAAGCTACCGGCCGGGATAAAACAGAAGCAGGCGTATAGGACTGTAGGCGTATGCTTTGCTCATGATCCGGATGACTCATAGTAACCGTTAAAGGAAGGCTTACCGTAAATAAAGCCGACTCACCCTCCATAATACGCATGTGAGGCGGCAAGCTATAAATATGGCGAAACTGTGGTGAAAGACAAAATGCAATAATGAGTATCGCAATAAAAATTCCGCTAAAGGATCGCCGGTTAATGCTTGCCATGAATTCATCACCACTCCCTGCTTCAACATTTATGCTGCACTGATAAACTGCTCGCGAAATTAAAGATTCCCGTTTTTTTTCGGGATTATTCCGGGGAAAATACTATTAATTGTCTTTGCTATCTATTTCAGCTGTTTTTAAGCATAAAATAAGCGCAAGCTCATGCTTGCGCTTTATTTTTCCATATTTCTTTTTTTTGTTTTGCTGCTTTCAGCATATCCGCTGCATTTTCGACAGCCGCCTTGGTCATTAAATCGCCGGAAATCATACGGGTGATTTCCCTTAATCGCTCCGGTTCAGACAATATTCGCACCGTAGTATTTGTTCGATTCTTATCGGTTATTTTTTCAATATAAAGGTGACTGTCAGCCATGCAGGCGATTTGCGGTAAATGAGTGATACATAATACCTGCTTGCTGCCTGCCACGATGGCGATTTTCTCAGCTATCATCTGTGCCGTCTGTCCCCCGACACCGGCATCAATCTCGTCAAAAATAATAACTCCGACAGGATCCCTGTGCGTGCTAACTGTTTTTACGGCAAGAGCAATCCTTGACAATTCGCCGCCGGAAGCAACTTTCTGCAATGGTTTGGGAACCTCGCCGGCATTGGCGGAAAACAAGATCGTTACCTCATTACGCCCGTTGTTGTCAAAATCTTTTTTTTGTGTTACGACAAACAGAATGGTTGCTTTTGGCATACCCAGATCAATCAATTGATTACAAATACCAGCCGCTATTTGAGGTGCAGCTTGCAGACGAATACGGCTGAGTTCATCGGCTAAAGCAGTCATTTCTCTTTCTAATTCCGCTCGTTTATGGCTCATTTCGGCAAAATGCTCATCGAAATTAACCATTGTCTCGATTTGCGTCATACACTGATTATAATAATTTATTATATCGGCTATCGTTGCACCGTATTTTTTCCTCAATTTATATATTACATCCATACGCCTTTGCAGCTGACTCAATCTTGCTGGATCAAAATTCGTTGACTCGCAATAATCACGTAATTCCAGATTTACATCTTCAATTTGATATAAAGCATTCTCTACCGCCGTTAATTGGGGCTGAAGCCGGGAATCGTAACGTACAGCCATTTCCAGCTGGTTTTTTACTTCCGCCAGAGAGGTTGTTACGCCGATATGCCCGGTATTTTCTTGGCTTAATAAGTCATAAGCCCGACTGGCCGCATTGGCAATTTTTTCTGCATGCGTTAAGAACTGAATTTCCCGCTCCAATTCTACATCTTCGTCCTCTTTCAATTCCGCTGCGGCAATTTCCCGGGTCTGCCAATTTAACATATCCAATCGCTGCGCTCGTTCACGAGATTGTTTTTCCGTGAGTGACATCTCCTGACACAGTTTTGACCAGTTCCGGTAAACATCGCGGTATTTTGCCAGTAGATCGTCAATATGAGAATCAAAAGAATCCAGCAGATTCAAGTGCGAATCCGGCCGCAGTAAAGCCTGATTTTCATGCTGACCATGCATGTCCACTAATTTTTCACCAACTAAGCGTAAATAGGCCAAGGTAACGTGACAACCGTTCATTAAAATTAAATTTTTCCCGCTACGCGACAGACGGCGGCTAATAATCAGTGCACCATCTTCATCCAATAGAATACCTTGTTCTGCCAACATATCCTGTATACCATTCAGCCGGGGAAAATCGAAAACAGCTTCTACACGAAAAAAGTCAGTACCAGTACGAATATAATCCAAAGACGCCCGATTACCGAGAATCATACTGAGAGCATCAATGAGAATAGACTTTCCTGCCCCTGTTTCACCGGTCATAATATTCAAGCCCTCTGAAAATTCAATACACACCTGTTCAATTAATGCAAAATTAGTCACATTCAAAGATCGCAGCATCATAATCCTCTCCTACTGCCGTTATTGTAATAGGGACTGAAGTTTTGCAATCACCTGGGTTACAGCCTCCATAGGCTTCACAATGACTAAGATATTGTCATCGCCGGCAACTGTGCCAATAATCTCCGGCCATTTTGCATAATCAACCGTTGAAGCCACGGCCTGGGCTGTGCCTGGTAAAGTCTTCAAGACAATAATGTTCTGACTATAATCAATAGCGATTACTGAATCCCGGAACATTCTTTCCATGCGGGACGGAGAAAACATTACGCTTTGCTCCAGGGGAAAAGCATAACGTGATCTTCCGTCTCCGGTAGGAACCTTGATGAGCCTTAGTTCTTTGATATCCCGGGAAACAGTGGCCTGGGTAACTCTAATTCCTTTTTTTCGCAAGGACTCGGCTAATTCCTCCTGCGTCTCGACAATGCTATGCTCCACAATTTCTTTGATTTTAGCGTGACGCAATATCTTCACGCACTTCACTCCTAACTTTTTCTATTCAATTCAATATAAAGCCGTTGCAGTAAGCCAGCTCGGCTAATAAATGATGAGCCTATATTACCGCATTAAACGTTTGCATGTAAATCATCCCGCCACAGTTTCAACCGTAGGCTGCGATAATAGCTTTTATCATTAAACCGAAGAAATTGAGCTTGTGACGCTGACCGTCTCACCCGTACCTCGTCGCCAGGCAGCAATTTTTGAATCACCTGTCCATCCACTGTGAGAACGATATCCTCCTGGGCGATTGGTAAATTAATAGTTACTTCTTCATCGGCCGAAATAATCATCGGCCTGGCATGAAGCGTATGGGGACAAATTGGTGTAAGCAGCATCACATCCAGTTCCGGATTGACGATAGGACCGCCTGCCGACAGCGAATATCCGGTAGAGCCGGTGGGAGTAGCAGCAATCAGTCCATCGGCCCAGTAATCAGCTGCCGGCTCACCGCCAACCAACAAACGTAATTTTATCATCCGGGAGAATCCGGCTTTGGTTACAACTACATCGTTAACCGCCGAAGATACATAAATATTTTTTGAATTTCTGACCACTAAGGCATCCAGCATGACTCGTTTCTCAACACAATAATCGCCATGGATAATTTTCTCTAAAGCACATTCTGCCTGGGACAATTCCGCTTGAGTCAAAAATCCCAATTGCCCCATGTTAATCCCAAAAGCCGGAATGCCGGACGGAGCAATTTTTCTTATCGTACTCAATAATGTGCCATCACCACCTAAAGTAATCGCCACATCAATATGATCTTTCATAAACTCTATGGTACCGGATAAATCCGGGTAATTCAATACTTTAGCGGTCTGCTCCGGCAGAAGGATCGCAATTTTCTTTTTCTTACAATATCCGACCATCCAATCGATCACGGAGCCGACATTTTTTTTACTAATATTGGGAAATATTCCAATTGTTAACACCGTTATTCCTCCCATTAGCCACCCATTCACCCGCTAACCGGCAGTAATACAACTACAGATGACTATGCGCCGCTTGCACAACTGATTCGATCACCTGTCCGTTAACTATCGGCTCAGCGGCAGAATTTAAAAGATACAGCAGATATTCAATATTTCCTTCCGGCCCTTTTATGGGTGAAAAAGTCAGTCCCATGGGGGCAAGTCCAATTCTCCTGGCCATATCGACAATTTTTACAATCACTTCCTGATGCACCAGAGGATCGCGGACAACACCCTTCTTTCCCACTTTTTCTCTTCCGGCCTCAAATTGTGGCTTGATCAATGCCACAACTTCACCGGGAACTGCCAATAAAGTTTTCACTACAGGCAGAACTTTTTCCAGTGAAATAAACGCCACATCAATAGAAATAAAATGAAGGGATTCGCCGATATCTGCTAAAGAAATATGGCGGATATTTGTTCTCTCCATGTTAATCACCCGCGCGTCGGTACGCAGCGACCAGGCTAATTGGCCATAACCGACATCTATTGCATAAACCTTAGCTGCTCCGTTTTGCAGAGCGCAGTCGGTAAAACCTCCTGTAGAGGCTCCAATATCAGCCATTACCTTATTTTCAAGGCGAATAGAAAAAGTTTTTAGCGCTTTTGCTAACTTCAGCCCCCCCCTGCTGACATAGCCAATACTGTCTCCGGCCACACGGATATTGGCCTGAGAAGGAACCATTGAACCGGCTTTATCGATTCTCTGACCATTAACAAGCACCGTTCCGGCCATAATCCACGCTTTAGCCCGTTCACGACTTGGCGCTAATCCTTTGCTGACTAATAATGTATCAAGACGTTCTTTATTCATATAAAATCACCGCGCTCCAAACTGTCGTAAAAAGGCAATAGTACGATCAGCAATGCCGACAGCATCTAATTGATATTTTTGTAATAATTCAGCCCTTTTCCCATGCTCGATAAACTGATCCGGGAGTCCCAAGCGCAATAGCTTAACCCAGCTATATTGCTGGCTGTTTATATATTCCATAACGGCAGAACCAAAGCCGCCGGCTAAGACATTGTCTTCCACGGTGATCATAACGCTTCCGTCCCGGGCTAAATTCCGCAGCATTTGTTCATCAAGGGGTTTAACAAAACGAGCATTGACTACTCCGGCCTCAATTCCCTGCTGTGCCAGCAGTTCACTGGCTGTCAAGCAGGATTGAACCATTGCGCCGACTGCGAAAAAGACTACATCCTTGCCCTGCTTTAATTCTTCCGCTGTTCCAATTGCTAGTTTATGCATTGGTTCTGCGGTAGATACTCCCACCCCGCTGCCGCGGGGATAGCGAATAGCAACAGGTCCATTCATCCCGACAGCGGTAAACAGCATATGTCGCAGCTCATTTTCATCTTTTGGCGCCATAAGAACCATATTGGGTATATGCCGTAAATAGCTGAAGTCAAAAACTCCATGATGTGTCGGACCATCTTCTCCCACAATTCCCGCCCGATCAAGGGCAAAAATTACCGGTAACTGCTGAAGACAGACATCATGCACAATTTGATCATAACCTCGCTGTCCAAAAGTTGAATACAAGGCAACTACCGGCTTTTTCCCCTGTGTCGCCAAGCCTGCCGCCAGCGTAATGGCATGCTGTTCAGCAATCCCCACATCAAAAAAGCGCTGAGGAAACTTATCGCCAAATTGCTTCAGCCCGGTACCTTCCGGCATAGCAGCTGTAATTCCCACAATATTGGCATTCCGCTGGGCTAATTCGATCAATGCATTGCTGAAAACAGCTGTATAAGACGGCCGTTTATCGCTTTTTATTATTTCACCGGATTCAATGCAAAAAGGACCTACTCCATGGAATTTATTTGCATTGCATTCTGCCGGCAGATAACCTTTCCCTTTACGGGTCAAAGCGTGAATCAACACCGGCCCCTGCATATTTTTTGCTTTTTCAAACATATCCGTCAAAACTTGAAGATTATGTCCGTCAATTGGACCAATATAGGTAAAACCTAGTTCTTCAAACAGCATTCCGGGAACCAGCAGATAACGTAAACTGTCTTTCACCCGTTCCACCGCTCTCGCTACGCTGTCGCCAATTGCCGGAATCCGTTTGAGCAAAAATTCAATATCTCGTTTTACTTTGGTATATGTGGGCGCCGTCCGCATTTTCGATAAATATTCCGACATGGCGCCAACATTTTTTGAAATAGACATTTCGTTATCATTTACGATAACGATTAAGTGGGTACCCAAATCGCCGGCATGATTTAAAGCTTCAAAGGCTTGTCCGCCGGTCAGTGATCCGTCGCCGATAATTGCCAGAACCTGATGCTTGCCGCCCGACATATCCCGTGCAATCGACATACCCAGCGCTGCTGAAATCGAAGTGCTGGAATGCCCGGTGCCAAAAACGTCGTGTATACTTTCCGAGTGCTTGGGAAAACCGCTTAAACCGCCAAATTGCCTGAGTGTTGAAAATTGTTCCCGTCTGCCGGTGAGAATTTTGTGAACATAGGCCTGATGGCCTACATCCCAAACAAATTTATCCCGTGGACTGTCAAAGATCTTATGCAGTGCAAGTGTTAACTCCACCACACCCAAATTTGACGCCAGATGGCCCCCGGTCTTCGCTACAGTATGAATGAGAAACTCACGAATCTCCCCGGCCAGTTCTCCCAGTTGTTCCAGGGAAAGATTCTTTATATCCTGCGGTTTATTAATCGTATCGAGAAATTTATTCAACCAAGTTCCTCCTCTTTAACAGCTGTCCATGAAAATAATCAGCGATCCCGCGAAATCAAATATTTAACAAACGCACGCAACATATCTGCCTCACCGCCAAAATCAACTAAAGCAGCCAAAGCATTTTGTACTGCCTGTTGTGCCAGCTGCTGCGCAGTAGGCAAAGAATACAATGTAACATAAGTTGCTTTGTGGTTTCTGATATCGCTGCCCACCGGTTTGCCGATTTTTTCCTGAGTTCCGATGACATCAAGGATATCATCGGTAATTTGAAATGCCAGTCCGAATTCTTCGGCATAGCGGGTAAGTTGATCCACTTGTTGCGGCGTTGCACCGGCTAACATCGCTCCACCCCGAATGGCGGCACGAAACAATGCGCCTGTTTTCGCCTGATGCATAAACTGCAAAGCAGGTAAATCCAATGATTTCCCTGCAGATTTTAGATCAATAGCCTGTCCGCCCACCATACCGGCAGGACCGGCAGCGACGCTGATTTCCCGAATTACCGGTAAAAGAGCCGCCGGCGCTACGCCTGTTTGAGACAACATGACCTCAAAAGCTGCCGTTAATAAAGCATCTCCCGCCAAAACAGCCATGCCTTCGCCAAAAACCTTGTGATTGGTCAATTTGCCGCGTCTATAATCATCATTATCCATGGCCGGCAAATCATCGTGAATGAGTGAATAAGTATGTATCATCTCCAGCCCGCAGGCCATGTTGATGAATAAATTTCCGTTTCCCCCTACTGCATCGGCAGAAGCCATTAACAATACCGGCCGCAATCGTTTTCCCCCGGCAAACAGGCTGTAGCGCATCGCCTCAAAAATAATATCAAGATATTTTTGCTCCCGGGGAATAAACTTTGCCAATGCAGCATCAATTATTTTTCCCTTATCCTGGCAATATTCTTTTAACATCATTCACCCTCCTGTGTCTGCAATGGCTTTTCAATTATTTTTCCCTGTCGTTCTTGAATAATTTTATCAATTTGTTTCTCGGCTGCATTTAATTTATGTATACAGACTTGTGAAAGTTCAACGCCTTCGGAAAATTGAGCCAGTGAATCCTCTAATGGCAGTTCTCCCTGCTCTAATTGTTTCACAATATCCTCCAACTGAGCCAGAGCGGTCTCAAAACTCAATTCGTTCTTGTTTTCCGGTGATAACTTTTTAGCTTTAACCACGTTCTTCCTCCCTCTTCTGCAACACTTCTACCGTAATGGCGCCTTTATAAAGCACCACTTCCAGCTTTTGGCCGATATTGATATCGTTATAGGTTCGTATAATTCTGCCATCCTGATTGCGCAGTACACTATATCCTCGTGACAGTACCGCCAGCGGACTAAGTATAGCCAGTTTTTCCGCAGCAATCGTAAAGATATGTTTCGCATCCCTGATTTTATACTGCAAGGCTTGTTCCAGCCGCTGCCTGGAATTATCCAGAAGCTGTTGTTTCGCGGTTAGCAAATCAGCAGGATGAGTCATTACCCGGCTGCTGCTGTATTGTTCCAACCGAAGCCGCATTTTTTTGATTACGTTAAGAATATTCGCTTCCAGCATATTACGCATTGACTGCACATAACGATATAATTCACGGGCATCCGGAATTACAATTTCCGCTGCCTGAGATGGTGTCGCCGCCCGGATGTCGGCGGCAAAATCAGTCAAAGTAAAATCCGTTTGGTGTCCGACTGCCGAAACGACAGGCACATCCGATTCAGCAACTGCCCGCACCACTATTTCCTCATTAAAGGCCCACAATTCTTCCAGCGAACCGCCACCGCGCCCCACAATAATAACATCAATCCCGCCGCGATTATTCAATACTTTAATGGCCTGAGCAATTTGCCGCGGCGCTTCCGCTCCCTGTACCTGAACAGGGAATAAAATTAAAGGAACACCGGAAAATCGACGTTTGGAAACGGTAATAATATCTTTGACGGCGGCACCGGTGGGGGATGTGATAATTCCCACTGCTTTTGGCAAAAGCGGCAGCTTTTTTTTTCGTTCTTCGGCAAATAGTCCTTCCCGGCTGAGTTTTTCTTTTAATTGAGCAAAAGCCAGACTCAGTTCGCCGACACCTTGCGGTACTAAATTATCAACATATAACTGATACTGACCATCCCGTTCAAACACCGTTATTCGTCCACCGGCCAATACCTTAAGCCCATCCTGTGGCTCAAACTTCAGAAATTGTGCCCGGCTCTTAAACATTACCGCCCGAATTGTAGCGTTATTATCTTTTAAGGTGAAATAACAGTGACCGGAATGATGCTGCTTGAAGTTTGATACCTCCCCTTTTACAAACACCGAGACTAATTTTAGATCATGATCAAATAAGTTTTTTATGTAGGCAGTCACTTGACTAACGCTGAAGATACTCAAAAGAATCACCTTTATCTATTAATATACATATCTTGACTCTCTATTACCAACTTATTTACCAGTGGTTAACTGATAATTTATACTCTTCGATGTATAATTATTATCATATATCAACCGTATAAAAAAAACCAGACCAAAGTCTGGATAGTTTTTATTAATACCCTCGATCAGTGTAGTGTTTGATAAGATAACCGCCGACTCCGCCAAAAATAAACCAAAAGAAACCACCTGGTGGAATTAAATGACCAACTATCGCACCGACAATCGCCCCTAGAATAACATAAGTTATCATCGGATCACCTCCACATATGTGTGTTTATGTATCATATGCCGAGGTCATCAATCTTGTGCTAACAGTGACTTAGGGCGTAATAGGCCGTTCCAATTGCATTATCCGGACTGTACTGTTTTTCAGGAAAAAACAAGCGCACTTTACAAATTCTAGCAAGGTGGCTTTGAACATAATCGCGAATAAACTGATTGGAAGCTACTCCGCCAACCAATAGTACATTCGATAATCCCGTATGCTGAATGGCTGCCTTCACCATCCGACTGATGGTTTCCGCAATACAGTACTCTACTCCGGCAGCAATGCCTGCCGGAGCAACTCCCTGCTCAATCAGCCGCTCGGCATATGTTGCCGGACCGGAAAAACTAACATCCATTTTTTTAACCGAAACCGGTATTGTGGCTATGCAGTCCAACCCTGATTTCGCCAGCTGCTCCAAATGGCGCCCCGCCGGGAAAGGAAGCTGTAATCCCACACCAATCCTATCGATAAACTGTCCGGCATGCAAGTCCATACTGCCGCCTAATAAGACTATTTCTACCTGTTCGTCGTTCATTTTCACCTTAACTATTTCTGTTGTGCCGCCGGAAACATGAACCGCCAAAAAATCTTGAAACGCAAGTGCAGGGCCGCCGACAGACCAAATTCCGGCAAAAATATGACCTTCCTGATGGCTAATACGCTGCAGCTTGCTTTGGTAGGCAGCCGCTAAAACCCGGGCATAGCCATCACCAACTAAAAAAGCCGGCATATAGGAATCCGGCAGAGGCCGAGGATAACCGGACACCCCAATAGCCTGAAAACGCAGTGGCTGCTCTACCATAGCGGCAGCTTGCTCAAACAGTGCAGGCAGATTGCGCGTATGCTGAAATACCATCTCTGATTGCGCTAAACCACGACCACCAGGCTTAACCGACAATATTTTGCGTTCATCAGTAATCAGCTTTCCCGTTTCATCTAAAATAGCAACTGAAGTCGTATAACAGCTGGTATCAATCCCTAAAACATATTTCATTTCTCTAACACCTTGTTTTTTACTAAAGAACCTAATATTCCATTAACAAACCGACTGGATTCTTCGGTGCCAAAAACCTTAGCTAACTCAACCGCTTCATTGATTACAACATTGGGTGGCAGTTTTTCACTGCCAAATTTCATTTCATAAATAGCCATTCTGGTAATATTGCGATCCACCCCGGGCATACGTTCAATTTTCCATTCGTTGGCAAATTGACTAATTACAGCATCAATTTGTTCTAAATGGGCTTGCGTTCCCACTACAAGTTCTTCTGTATATAATCTTGCTTTATCCGTACTTTTCTCATGTTCGATAAAAACCGTTTGCAACGCAGCCTGTTTGTCCATGGCATTAAAATCCAGCTGAAATAAAACTTGTAATGCCATTTCTCTTGCCATTCTACGACTCATAATCGTCCTCTTTTTCTGAAAAATTTTCGAATATTCCTCTACTGTTAATTCTGACTAGCGCCGGTATCCCGGTGGTAAAAGCTTATCTAAAATATCCATTATATCTTCTTTTTCGTCAATGCGCTTACCGACAATATAACCGGCCAGCACGCATAACAATACAAAAAACGTGCGAAAAAAGCCGAAAGCAATAATCAAAATGCCAACTAGCAGCCCCAATACAGCCCCGACAAGCTTGCCGCTATGATTTTGCCAAATTTCTTCCCATAGTTTAGCATTCATATTATTACTACCCTCCTTCATTCAACACGTTGTTTAATTTTAAATTCATTGGAAATGTTCTCAACCAATACCTGTACATCTGCCAGTTCAATACCAACCGTACTTTTGATATGCTCATGCACACGGCGTTGAATTTCAGCAGAAACGGAAGGCACATTGCTTTCCGGACTTACTACTGCTCTAATGATGACCTGTGGTTCCTGGCGTTTCAGATTCACATCAATTTTAACTCCCCGAACTCCCCGGGTATGTCTGGCTGTTTTTTCAATTAAATTTTCTATTGCTGTCAGAGAAATATGGATGTCGCCTAAATCAGTGTGATTCACAATAGTATCTCTCATCCGCCTTGAACGCAAACCGGCAAACAATAGTCGAATGCTGACTAAAAAAAACACGGCGCCAACCGAGCCGGCTTCCCACTGGCCGAAAATATAGGAAAGGCTTGTCCCTACAACATCTAAAGAAATCAGGCGTACAGACAGTAAGATAACGCCTAAGGACAAAAAAGCTAACAAAAAGGTATAAATAGACAAAATAATGCGGTCAATAATGCCCATAATGACTCCTTTCTAGCGTACGCGGATATCTTCGTCCTTACCCTCCGGACTAAAGCCGACACCTTGAATGTGAATATTTACTTCTACTACATCCAATCCGGTCATGGATTCGATCGCCCGTTTTACATTCTCCTGCACTTGTAAAGCAACATCCGGAATGCGGACACCATATTCTACAATAAGATGTAAATCCACGGCGGCTTCCCGTTCACCGACTTCAACTTTCACTCCCTTAGCTAGGTTTTTCTTACCTAGCATTTCCGCAATACCACCAACTAATCCACCGCTCATTCCGGCGACTCCGGATACCTCGGTAGCAGCCAAACCGGCAATAATACCTACCACTTCATCCGCGATTCGAATAGAACCTCCGTCATTATGTTCCAATTTTTCCATTTCCTTTTCCAAGCACAACCCTCCCTTATAAAATTACCCAATAAGGTTAGTTTATTATTTTACATTATAACAAACATCTTCCATGTTTACAAATAAGCACGCTGTTATGGTTTTGCGCTTATTGTAATATTCTCAGCTTTGCAACCGCTCACCCGGCTGATAACATCCGCTACCTGAACGACTTCTTCCCGGGACAGTGAGTCGGTTTTTACTACTGCACTTACGGAATTATCCTTGATAAATACCAAGGCATCAGAATATCCTTTTGTTTTTATTAAGCTTTCCAGCTCGGTTTCCTGCTGCTTTTCTAAAACCATTTTTAATATCGTTTCCTGAGCCTTTTCTCGGGCATTATCGGTTTTCGAATTTTTAATGATCTCCCGCAGCAAATCCGATTTTTCACTGCGAGCTTTATCCCTTTCCAAACGATATTCAATAAAAAAATCCGGACCGGCTACCGCTACTGCCTGTTCTGCAACTACTGATCTGGTTACTTGAATGGCGTTGGAGCGATCCACTTTTGTTTGTCGATCATTACGGCAATATACCCAGATAATTGCTGCCAGCAGGACGATAATAATTAGAACAACACTGATCAGAGAAGTGGCTTTACCCTTTCTTATGGATAAAACAAACATACACTTACCTCACTTTCTTTGCGGTAATATCGTAATTTTATAAGAAGGCACGCCTAATCCTGCTTCTACTGCTTTGGTAAGATTAACCTTTACAGTAGAATCATATGCACCTTCGGCAATTACCAATACACCTTTTATCACTGGTTTAATCTCCCTTACCATTACCGGCTTATCCACACCATTTTCTTTGCTTAATAGTATCTGCTCATTTTCTTTCGTCTCAGTGGTAGTTCTTACGCCGCCGGAAGTATCCTTTTCCTGGATAACCTTACTCTCCCTGACAATATTTTTGGCATGTTCCTGGGTGCTGCCATTCTCCAGGGTGATATTCACGGTTACGGTTCCCGCACCCTTAACCTGGGATAATATATTAGCTAATTTCCCTTCCAAGCTCTCTTCATAACTTCTTGTATTTACTATAGGAGAGCTTTTTAGGCTGTCACTGGCAGTTTCCGGAATCGGCTTAATGTTTTGACTGTCAAATAAACTGCCGGCCGCGATAAGCAGTACTCCGATGATACCTAACCACAACATTCGTGTGGTTAAAACCCCATCTTTCAACAATTGACTTGGCCATAGTTTTCTTCCGTTTGTCAAAAAAGTACTCAACCCACTCATCGACGCTCCTCCTCCATGTCAATATAAAAGTTGTACATCAATTTTATCTTTGGGCAGTTGATATAATTCAGCAATTGTCTGCTGAATTTTTTGTTTTATCTGAGGGCTTAACTCTTCAGCACTATTTGTTGCCGGGTCCCCGATAATCACCTTGGCAACTTTCTTCTCACCGCCGACAACTCCCGGTTGAACATAAACGGTAATATGCTGAATTGCTCCTGACAGTTTACTGCCAGGTTGTTCTTCAATCCGAATTGCCGCAGTGGCATCTGCCACGCCGTCAATCGCCATGACGATTGCGTTTATTTGCTTGGCTAACTCCTTTTTATACAACTGATGGGTGATGTGTTCTCTTTCCTCCACAAGAGTATTAGTGATATTGGCGGCTGAAGAGTTGGATGACGTGGTACTGATAGCAGAAACTTCACTTGGCTGTATTTTATTTTGAATCATGTCAATCGCAGGATTTAAGATAGCTAGCAGAATAAACAGCCCCATAATGACCCGGATAAACCGCTGCATACTGCTGTTTGGTAGCAGCAATTCCAAAAAGGAAGCAAACAGTACGACCAAAATAATGTTTTTGAGCCAAGCGGAAATTGCAGTGATCACAAACTTCCTCCCAACTTGCCACGATCCAGACTACCTCTATAAACAAATGCTTTATCGCAGCATCATAGCAATACTTCCAGCACCGATTATCAATGTGATCGTAAGGAAAAACATCAGAGCAACCGTCAATACCGCACCAAATAGCAACAATAGATTATTGCCCATAGCATCAAGACATTGCGCCATTTTTTCATCACCCATTGGCTGGATGATCGCTCCCGTAACTTTAATAATCAAGACAAGCGATAAAAGCTTGATCAAGGGAAACGCACAAAGTAATAAGACAGTCGCTACGCCAAAAATACCAATGGCATTCTTAAGCAGCAAAGAAGCTCCCATCACAAGTTCTACGGTGTCCGCAAACATTTTTCCGACTACGGGAATAAAGGTAGACGTGGCAAATTTAGCCGTTCTAAGGGCTACACCGTCAGCCACACTGCCGGCAACTCCTTGAATGGTGATAATGCCTATAAATGATACCATAGTAAAACCTAAAATAATAAGGCCGGTTTGTTTAAATAACCTGGTTAAATTATATAAACGATATTTTCCTGATAAGTAATTAACGCACTCTAGGGTAGCGGTTAGCAGAAGCAGCGGCAAAACAGCATCTTGAACAATAACGCTCACGGAACTAACTACGAACAACATCAAAGGGGTAAACAGAGCCGCAGTCGTCACAGCCCCTACGCCAGCCAATAATGAAATCAGCAAAGGCAGCAATGCTTCCATAAAGCCAACCATATTGCCAATCGTCTGCCGGGCCAAAGTTAATGCATTATAAAATACATTTAAAGCAATAACAATCAGAAAAATGTAACACACTCCATAGGCCAGAAAGGATATTCCTGACTGCTCGAAGGAATTTTGCAGATTTTGCAGCATAGCACAAAGTACTGCTAAAAATAATAGTTTACCCAGCAAATGGATATTGGTAGCCAATTCTTTAAATAAGTGGGCTACTATTGTTTGCCAGACACTTTGCCAGTTCACGGTCAATCCTTTGCTGGCAATTTCCCGTAAACCAGCGCCGGTTAATAAAGGAATATTTTCGTTAAGTTCCCGATTAATATTACTAATAAATTGATTTACATCATCTATTGCCAATTTATCCAATAATTGATCCCCTAACGCCTCTGTTTCCGATGCCGCCCAAGCAAAATTCGAGCATGTTAACAGTAATAAAACTATAATGATACATGACTTCATTCAAATTCCACCCTATGGAATCAATTTTATAATCGTATCTAATACCAGGGCGATGATCGGTATGGCCATAACCATTACAAAAACCTTACCGGCAAATTCAATTTTACCGGCAATTGCCCCTTCTCCGGCATCCCGGCAAACCTGAGCGCCAAATTCCGTAATATAGGCAATCCCAATAATTTTTAAAATGGTGTTCAAATACATGGAGCTAATATTGGCCTTTTCGGCTAAATCACGAAATAAAGTAAGCACAACATTAATTTTATTAAGAATCAGCAAGAAGATAATTGTAATTAGAGCAAGGCTTAATTGTACCGCAATTTCCGGTTTATCCCGTTTAATAATCAAGATAAGTAGGGTAACAACAAATCCCATCCCAATAATTTGAATGATTTCCATAGCGCATGCTCCTTAAAACAGCTTGAAAACATCCTGCACTGTAGTAAATAACCGGCCCAACAGCTGTACGACCCACAACAAAACGATGGCAAACCCGGCCAGGGTACACAAATGCGCCATATCTTCCTTGCCTGCCTGTTTTAAAGCAGTATGAAATACCGATACTAAAATTCCTACTCCCGCAATTTTAAATAATAGGTCCAATCCCATCATTTTGCCTCCCTCATCAGATTAACAATATAATGACAGCTAAACTGCCGCAAATTCCCAGATAACGATACATCTTGGTATTCCGGTTTCTAATTTCTATTGCCTGCTGTTCAATTTTTAATAATTGCTCTTCAATCATATCCAGATATTTTACCTGCTCTTCCCGATTCATACTGCCAAGATTGGAACCCATGACCAGCAATATTTCTATCTCCGCTGGGCCTACCGCTAATTTTTCCGTATACTCTTTCATGATTTGCTGCATTGCTTCCCGCGGAGTCAGCCAACCGTTTTGCTCTAACTGCGCCGCTAATGCTTGAAAAAAATCAGCAATGACCCCTTGTGTTCCAGTTGTGCATTTTTGCAAAGCCTCCGCTAGCGGTAAGTAAGCATAACTGATATAGGACTTCAACGATACCAAACAAGTTGCAATCTGACGTATCTGACGCGGACGTTCAATACAACGCTTTGCCAGCTGGAACCCAATTGTCGTACCAACTGCCAGCACCAGGCAGCTTCCTAAAAATTTTAGCCACATTGCTTTACCACACTTCTTTCCGGAAATAAAATTGTATTTTGTTTGGCGTCGATAATCTCTGCTATCGTACCAATTACCGGTTTATTACATAAAACAACATAGCGCTCAAAATATTTTTCTATAATCAGTTGGCCGATAAACGGACGTTCCTTCACCTCGGCAACATCCCGTCCATGCACTGTCGCAATCACACTTACGCCGGCATTTAAAGCCTCTCGCACGGCAGCGGCATCTTCTTGCCGGCCCAATTCGTCGGTCACAACCACTGCCGGTGACATAGAGCGAATTAACATCAGCATACCGGTTGCTTTTGGGCAGCCATCCAGCACATCAATACGTTGTCCCAAATCAACAGTGGGAACACCATTTTCGCAAGCAGCAACCTCTGATCGTTCGTCCACTAAGCCTACCTGCTGTCCGGGAAAATTATATTTTATATTGCCTGTGCTAATCTGCCGCACTATATCCCGTAACATGGTTGTCTTACCACAACGGGGTGGAGAAATAATTAAAGTACTCCTGACTCGCTTATTGCCTTCAACAATAAAGGGAAGGACGGTGTCGGCACATCCCTTTATTTCTCTCGCCAGACGAATATTCATAGAACAAATGTTGTTTAATGTCTTGAGCTGCTCATAATCCAGGACAGCCTGTCCTGCTAAACCAATGCGATGCCCTCCTTTAATGGTAATAAATCCCATCCTTAATTCGTGCTCATAAGCATATAATGAATTTTTGCTGATAAGCTGCAGGGCGCGATGAATATCTTCTCTGCTGCAATAAAACGCCTTGTTCGGTTCAGCAACCGGGCAGCCTTTATTATCAAGTAGCATATCCGTAGCACCTAATACCAGCAATAACGGTCGTTCTGCCCGTAAACGGATTTCCGTCAACTGGCTCATCACCTCAAGCGGCACCTTACGTAAAACAGCAATCAGAACCGGGGGAAGTACCGGATAGATATAATTTTCCATTATATTGATAATATTGGTCATATTCCACCCCCCTTTCTTTACATAGATATGGAGCAGAAAAAAGTTTATGACAATAAATCGATAAAAGCCATAATTATTTTTCCGCAAAAAAAAAAGAAATCCCGGATACCCAGGATTTCTTGCACGTTTTAATTCAACAACGCTAAATGCCAGGATGAAGACCATGGCGAAATTCATTCTCGACACTACTGTCATTAACATCAATATCATCCTCGTCTATTGCATTGTCATAAACAACTTCGCCGCAGTGAGGGCAAGTAACTTCGACAGCGTCCTTTTCATCTAAAAGTTCGGATTCAAACGCCACCGCTTCATGACAAAATGGGCATTCTACCTCAATAAATTCATCATCCTCATATGTCTCTTCGTAAATTTCTTCTTCTAAATCCGTTAAATCTTCGTCAATGGTCTCTACATAATTCCCCAAATCTTCCTGTACAGAGTTCATATTGTCGAATTCTTCTGCCATATCATCCATTACATCTACAATATTCAACAGTAGTTTCCCTTCAGAAGAAGTATCACTAACATTAAGACCTCTGGTCAACCCCTGCAAGTAGGCAACTTTTTCTTTCATATTTCCCATAAAAAAACAACCTCCTTTAACAATGTTCAGTGCGATAGTGGTATTATGCCCAAACAAGCCTCAAAACATTATCCGGCCGGTTAAGAAAAAAGCACTCTCAGTACTGAAAAAGTAATGAGAGTGCTTAACGTATCCAAAAAACTATGCTCTTTCGATATATTCGCCGCTGCGAGTATCAATGCGCAACACATCGCCAATATTAATAAATAAAGGAACGCGAACGACATAGCCGGTTTCCAATTTTGCCGTTTTATTGCCCCCAGTTGCGGTATCGCCGCGAATTCCAGGATCCGTTTCCACTACAACCAGTTCCACCGAATTCGGTATGTCAACCCCGATGACATTTCCTTGGAAAAAGTTTACGGCAATATCCATATTTTCCTTTATGAATTTTGTAGCATCTCCCAGTTGTTCCGCATTTAACTCAATCTGGTCATAAGTTTCATTATCCATGAATACAAATGTGCCATCGCTTTCATATAAATATTGCATCGGACGATTGTCGATATGCGCTTTCGGCACCTTTTCGCCGGCATTAAAGGTACGTTCAACAACAGCACCAGTACGTACATTTTTCAGCTTAGCGCGGACAAAAGCGGCGCCTTTACCGGGTTTAACGTGCTGAAATTCCACCACTTGCCACACGTCGTTGTCAATTTCAATCGTTACCCCGGTACGAAAGTCATTACTTGAAATCATTTTATAACCTCCAATTACCCATTAATTTCTTTTAATTCTTTGCTGCTGGCAGTAAGAACCTCACATCCCGCAGCAGAAACTACCACAGTATCTTCAATTCGAACTCCGCCCCATCCAGGCAGATAAATACCAGGTTCCACGGTAACCACCATGTTTTCACGTAACTGCGTATCGGTATTGGATGGTGATAGTCTTGGTTCTTCATGAATGGTAAGGCCTACACTGTGTCCCAATCCATGACCGAAAAAGTCACCGTAACCGGCTGCCTCAATCACCTGCCTAGCCTTGGCATCCACTTCAGAACCAAGTAATCCGGCCCTGGTTGCCTGAATGCCAGTTAACTGGGCAGCTAAAACCAGATCATATATTTTCCGCTGTTTCGGCGTCGCCTGACCAACCACTATTGTCCGGGTAATGTCGGAATGATATCCCTGATATACGGCGCCAAAATCCATAGTAATCATTTCGCCCGGTACAATTTTCTTAGCTGACGGTGCTCCATGGGGAAGTGCGCCCCGCTGTCCGGAAGCAACAATCATATCAAACGCCATTTTTTCGGCACCCAGTCGGCGCATCTGAAATTCTAATTCAAAGGAAATATCCTGTTCGCTCATATCCGGCCGGATAAAAGTTAATATATTTTCAAAAGCAGCATCGGCAATTGCTACCGCCTTTTTGATAGCGGCCAGTTCATCGGCATCCTTCACCATTCGCAAATGATTCACCCTGGACGGTACTAATACCGCTTTTGTCAGAATAGCCCTCATTTTGCTAAAAACATCATAAGTGATGTAATCTTGTTCAAAGCCTACGTTTTTCAGCTGCAATTGCTGAATTGCATTGTCTAACGTCGCATAGGGATTGCTGCTATATTGAATGATTTCATAACCGCGAGTCTGCTTTTCCGCCTGCTCCGTATAGCGGGAATCAGTTAACAATTTGGTGGCCGAATTACTAATCAGCAGCATGCCAGCGGAACCGGTAAAGCCGCTAAAATACCGGCAATTCTCCGGTCGGCTGATAATCATGCCATCTAAATGCTGTTCGCTTAAAAATGATTGCAATCTCGCTATTCTCTGCTTTATATTATGCTCCGCGGACAATTCGCGCCGCCTCCTCCAATGCCAAGATATAACTATCGGCACCAAATCCGCAGATCTGACCGTAAACCACAGGTGCGATCACGGAATGATGCCGAAATTCTTCCCGTTTATGAATATTCGACAGATGCACTTCAATGGCAGGAACAGAAATAGACGCCAACGCATCGCGCACGGCAATGCTGTAGTGAGTAAAAGCCGCCGCATTTAGAATAATACAGTCAAACCCGTCCGGCTCAGCCTGCTGAATACGATCAATCATAACCCCTTCATGATTCGTTTGCATCACTTCAATATCCATTGCCAGTTGTTGTGCCTGCTGCAAAATCTTCGCGTTGATTTCATCCAGTGTCAATGTACCGTAAATCTGGGGTTCACGCTTCCCTAATAAATTCAAATTAGGCCCGTGAATCAATAATATACGCGGCCTATCTTCCCCCATACTATCACAACTCCATACTGATGTATTAACTTTTATATTCTACCATAATTTTCGCTTTTTGCCTAGAATATCTTCTTGTTTTTCCCGTCCGGTATTAACTACCGCTAACGGTCACACGATCAAGGCGGAGAGTTGGTGCGCCTTTTGCACCGAAGAATCGTAAATCGTTCCCAACCCCGTCAATGCCTGCAAATAAATCTAAAATATTACCGGCAATAGCAACTCCCCGCACTGGCTGTGTCATTTGACCGTTTTTGATCCAAACACCGGCAGCCCCGACAGAAAAATCACCGGAAATAGGATTTGCCGTATGCATTCCCATAACGTTAGTAACATAGAATCCGTTTTGGACCTCGGCGATCAATTTCTCGCGGGGCGTAGTGCCTGGTTGAATATAAATATTGGTTGGGCCGACCTCCGGCATAGTTTTAAAAGAACCGCGCATACCATTTCCGGTACTGCTGACGCCATCCTTTTTCGCAGTATACGTATTATATAGATATTGATTCAGCACCCCGTCAATAATCAAATCATGTTTTCCCGTCGGAACACCCTCCCCATCAACCGGGCAGGTAGCAATTCCATCCGCCAGCCTTCCGTCATCGGTAAGGGTAAACAAGGAAGAAACCACTTTTTGACCCAGTTTGTTTTTGAAAATTGACCGCCCTTTTTGAACGGAATCGGCACAAAGAGCGGGTATGAGGACAGAACAAAAACTGGCAGCAATATAAGGCGGCAGTACCACTGCCGCCTTAACGGTATGAATTCTTTTTGCCCCCAGCAGCAATCCGGCGTTCCAGGCCGCTTCTTTACCAACTTCTTCGGGATTGAGTTTCGCAAAATTTCTTGTATAGAGGAGTCCGGTACCAGTCTGGACATCACCGTTCTGTTCTGCCAGCACTACTCCATACAGCCCGCAATAGCCTGAACGATAATAATGGGCCAATCCATTGCTATTGGCCAAAGCAACCCCGTATGCCGCATCTTCATAACCGCAGCGCTCAGTACGAGTAATCCGGGAATCGGCAGCTTGCGCCGACTGCTCGATTTGTTTTGCCATTTCTATTTTTTCTTCTACTGTGGCAGCAGCAATCGTTTCATTCCAAAGCTGGATTTCAAAATTTGTCGAAACATTCTGCGGTAATCCATGATATGGATCGGTAAAGCTATACTGACTATTAGCCAGTGCCTGACCTGCCAAATCCCCCAATTGATTAAAATTAGTGGAATAGGCAAATCCCACAGTACCTCTATCCGAGATAACCCGCAGTCCTATCCCCCTGTCCTCGGAAAATTTTAACGTTTCCAATTCATTATTAGCTACTTCGATCGTCAGGGATTTTGCGTCCAGCACATATGCCTCTGCTGCATAGCTGCCCATTCGTTTCGCTATCTGTACCGCTGCGTTTGCTAACGAAAGATATTCCAAAAATACCGCCCCCGTTTCGAGCTCTTGCAGCTCTATGTAACCAACATGAAGAACTTTCTCCGGCTGATTGGTGCTAAACTGTTCCTGCGTACTGCCTATTATGATTGGGATAAAATTGCAGTCATGATTTCCCGGAAGATCGGCGCGGCTACATCACCACCTGACATCCCTTCCTCTACAAGCACAACCATAACATATTGTGGATTATTCAATGGCGCATACCCGGCAAACCAAGCATGATTAATTCCCTGCCCCCTGCTATTCTGCCGCCCGGTTTCCGCTGAGCCGGTCTTACCTGCCGAGCCATAATTTTCCACATAAGCTGCCTGTCCGGTTCCATAATGAGTTACTGCCGTCATCATTTCCCGAATTTCTTTAGCGGTCTGCTTCGATAAAACCCGAGTGCCCTGGGAAACATGATCATTATGAATCACGACACCCGCAGAATTGGTAATCTTGCCAACCAGATAGGGATCCACTTTTACACCATTATTGGCGATAGTAGCAACCAATGATGCCATTTGTATTGGCGAGGCCTCCAAAGTACCCTGCCCGATTGCAAAATTTGCAAGTTCTCCCGGATAAAGATTCTCCGGGGAAGGTAAATTTCCTTCTGCCTCACCGTCAAAATCCAATTTGGTACGGTGACCAAAACCTAACTTTTGCGCAAAGGATACCAGTCTTTCCCCTCCCAGCCGTAATCCGACCTCAATAAACACAGGATTGCTGGAATAAGCCATTGCTTCAGTAAAAGTAAGACGTCCCCGACCGCCGCGATCAAAATCCCAGCCATTAAAGCGTAATTTATTTACATCAATATACCCGGGATCATAAAATATTTCATTAGGCCGTACCAATTCATTTTCTAATGCAGCCGCTGCTACCGCCAGCTTAAAGACCGACCCCGGCTGAAAGGCTGACACGGCACGGTTAAGCAAGGGAGCAGAATCATGCGAAAGATACTCATCAATATAATTGGCATCAAAATTTGGCCGAGATGCCATAGCCAAAACCTCGCCTGTTGATGAACGTAAAACAATAACCGCACCCATTTTCATGTGACGGTCCATAGACTCTTCCACTATTTTTTGTATATGAGTATCGAGAGTGAGGACTACATTATTGGGCCCGCTGCCATTTAAGAACCGCATTCTTTTATATCCTAAGCCGGGAATAATCTGCTGACCTGCGTCAACCAAAGCAGCTGCATATTCCGGCTGATTTCCCCTAAGCACATCATCATACATTGCCTCAATACCGCTGACTCCTTTATTGTCGGCCGTATTGATATAGCCGGTTATATGAGCTGCCAACGAACTATAACCGTAGCGCAGCTTTTCAGTGACTGCTACCACTCCCGGGATATTTAATCCATTAATTTTTTTTGCAGTTAACAAATCAATATCCGTCTTAAGTTTAAATGGCGAGCCATGTTCGGAAATTCTAGCGGCGATACGCTGCGGGTCCTGACCGGTAATATCCGCCAGACTGCCGGCTGTGGTATTCATATCCTGTACCTGGGCCGGAAAAACAACGATACTGAAACGCTGGGTTGTGTTTGTTAGGGGTACGCCGTTTCGATCAACAATTTCTCCTCTGGCGACCTCCACCGGAATTTCCTGCACCCGGCTGCTTAACCCTAAAACCGCTAACCTCTGACCGGTAAAAATTTGTAGATAAAACAACCGCCCAATCAACAATGTACTAATGAGCAGAAAAAAAAGCAACAGTTTGCCAATACGTAATCTTTCCATGCCGACTCACCCCAAACAGCCTTTCAACAAACATTCACTACTATTGTTGGCTGTTTAGGGGATTTTTACACATTGTCATGTTAGAAAATAGCTGCCGCCTAGTGATGAACATCGGTAGTTCACTCCAGCACTCTACCTATCCGTGTCGGAATCAAAATAGGTAATCTTCACTGCCAGATGATTTAAAATTTCCTTCACTTCTCCAGCTGTGTCCGGTGTAACTCTGACCAAAAGGATACCCTCTGCCTTATTCACAGTACTAACTACCCCTAAATATTCATATCCCTCCATAATCCGATTCACATAATTTATCACTTGAGGCTCGACCTGAATATAAATTTTTTCCGTCATATTTTATTGCACCCTTCGCCGTAGCATCGCATATTTAACCACCGGCCGGCCCATAGGCATCCTGACAAGCTGCTGGGGATGCGGCGCCACTGCCATAGTATTTCCCGCGGGATCCTGCATTTTACTGATAACCTGAGTAAAATTAGGCTGACCGGGCTGCATCACCTCAATGGTTTCACCTGTTTTCATATTGTTGCGCTGTTCAACGTCAGCCATCCCGGTCAACGGATCATACGTCTGCACCAAACCGACAAAATCATGGGTTTGTGTATAAGAGGAAGAGCCATAAATCTGATCATCCTTACTGGTTTGCTTAAAATAAAATCCGCTGGTATAAGCACGATGAGAAATCTTATTCAACTCTTCCAACCATTCTTGGCGTACTGCAAACTTATCGGGAGCCTCCATATACGCATCAATAGCTTCGCGATACACTTTAGTCACAGTGGCTACATAATGCACGCTTTTCATTCGCCCTTCAATCTTAAAGCTGTTCAGCCCACTTTGAATAAGCTCAGGCAAATAAGGCAATAAACATAAGTCCTTTGAATTAAAAATATAACTGCCGCGTTCATCTTCCGCGATAGGGAAAAATTGTCCCGGTCGCTTTTCTTCCGTCAAAGAGTATTTCCAGCGGCAAGGCTGAGCACATTCACCTCGGTTGGAATCGCGCTCCGCCAGATAATTACTCAGCAGGCAGCGCCCGGAATAAGAAATGCACATCGCGCCATGGACAAAAGCCTCCAGTTCAACACTCACTTTGTCCCGGATAGCTGCTATTTCCGACAATGACAGTTCCCGGGCAAGAACAACCCGGCGCACGCCAAGTTCCTGCCAGAATAGTACCGACGACCAATTCGTGTTATTTGCCTGCGTACTGACATGGACGGGTAATTCGGGTACTACTGCATGGGCAATCCGGTATACGCCCAAATCAGCGATAATAATTCCATCCACCTGGCAGTCCCTGAGGAAACGAAGATATCCGGAAAGTTCCGCCAAATCGTCGTTATGGGGAAAAATATTTACAGTAATATATACTTTTTTGCGGAGATGATGGGCAAAATCGACTCCTTTCCGCATTTCCTCTGCGGAAAAATTATCGCTAAAAGCCCTTAACCCAAATGATTTTCCGCCTAGATATACAGCATCGGCACCATAGAGCAACGCCATCTTCATTTTTTCCCAGTTGCCGGCCGGTGCCAATAATTCAGGTTTTTTCACTGTCTGCGCTCTCCTTGATAGTTCGAAACGGCGATACCGTCACCAACGTGATAGAAATCGGTTATAAAACGTTGATCCATAGTAACAAAATCAATATATTGCCGCAATCGTTTTACGATCGTCCGATAGCGGCGGGGCGGTTCCATATTTTCTTCTACTAACCCGCGAAAGAATATATTATCGGCAATAACAACGGCTCGCGCCATTAACTTATCCACTACCTTTTGCAAATAATCAAGATACTGTCCTTTAGCCGCATCAATAAAAACAAAATCAAAAGTACGGTCTAAGCGTGGTATTGCCTCTCCCGCATCGTCGATAAGAATAGTCACCTGGTCTAATTTACCAGCTTGTCTTAGATATTGCCGGGCTAACCTCGCTCGCTCCGGATTTTGCTCTATCGTCACAATTTTTGCCTGAGACGGTAACTGAGCAGCAATCAATAAGGTAGAATAGCCGATGGCCGTTCCTATCTCCAATACTGAGGAAGGCCGCCGCCGCCTCACTGTTTCTACCAAAAGACTTGCCCCAGCCGGACTAATGATGGGAACCCGATATTGTAAAGCGTACTGTTCCATTTGCGACAACAAACTTGTTTCCTTCATATTATTTACGTACCTGCTCAATCGCCGCCAGATGCTCTTCATATGTCCGGCTAAAATGATGCGCTCCTTGCTTATCCGCCACAAAATAAAGGTAATCTGTCACAGCCGGATACAAAACAGCCTGAATCGCCGCCTTTCCCGGGTTAGCAATAGGCCCGGGAGGAAGCCCTTTATTTTGATAAGTATTGTACGGTGAAGCAATCATCGTATCCTCAATTGACAATTCCGCTTTAGGATAACCTAAAATATACTGAATCGTTGCGCAGGACTGCAGCGGCATATCTTGCCGGATACGATTAAAAAAGGCACCGGCGATAAGGGGACGATCCTGTGCCAATTGAGCCTCCTTCTCTACTAAAGAAGCCAATATGACAACTTCTCGTATCGATAGCCCTAATTCTTTAACTCTTGCCCGCATTACCGGCGTAAACTGCTCATCAAACTGACTGACCATCATTGATAACAGCTGCTCTTCCGTTGTCCCCCGGGCAATGCGGTAGGTATCAGGGAAAATATAGCCTTCCGACTTATAAGTAACTCCTGTATTAGCCGTCGCCATATACGCATAAGGAGTATAATCCCGGGCCGCCGCTTTAAATTTTTCACTGCTGCCTAAATTTTTCTCCTCTACCAGCCTGGCAATTTGCTCAACGCTGTAACCTTCCGGTATCGTAATCTGTCGATAAGCCGTTTCTCCTTTGGCAAGCCTGGCTACAATCTGCTGCACAGACATCTCCCTGGTAAATGCATACTCTCCGGCTTGTAAAGAATTCTCCAGGTTATGCATCTTTGCCGCCAGATGAAAAACCATCACACTTTGAATCAGTCCTCGTTCATATAACAAATTGCCAATTTCATTAGCCGACATTCCCGGCTGTACGGTTATAATGACCGGATTTGAAATACTGGCAGCAACCGGCGTCACCCTTCCCTCATACACGGTGCTGACTATAATTATAATCGTTGTCATTACCACTATGAGCCATTTTACTGTAGTCGTATTATACTGCTGCATTTTGTCACCTCACTTGCTTCTATATACAAAATCATAACTACTATTATATACAAAAAGGCAAAAAAAATGAAGCCTATTCGGCTTCATTATCATCATCGGCCATCAATTCTTCATAAGCCTCGCGAACCTGTTCAAATTCCTCATCGGACGGGTCTACATATACTTCTTCGCCATTTTCGTCCACATCAATTCTAGCAATGTATACGTCTGTTTCGTCGCTGCAGCAATCACAACTGGAATCTTCGCATTCGCAGCCTTCTTCATCAATATCGATAGGTACTAAAATTGCGTATCGTTTGTCATCCACAGGAATAATCAGTTCTTCCCGGTAATAAAATTCATTACCCTCCTCATCTGTCATTACAACAACAATGTCTTCGTCCGTATCCTCAAGGTCTTCTTTATCAAAATCAGCCATTTTTTCACCTCATTTTTAAATGTAGTGTAATTTTATACTAGAAAACTTATCCTGTCAAGGAAGTTTTTGGTGTGATAAACTATCAAGATATCCTTGCAGGATAAACACTGCAGCCATCTTATCAATAACCCTTCGCCGTTTGGTTCGGCTTACATCAGCCGCAATCAGTGACTTCTCGGCGGCAACGGTAGATAGCCGTTCATCCCAGAACTGAATAGAAACCTGGGGAAATTCCTTCATGAGTGATTCAGCAAATTTTTGTACCAGTTCGCAGCGTGCGCCAATTGTCCCGTTCATGTTTTTTGGCAAGCCAATAACTAAAACATCCGACTCATAGGCCGCAATGAGCTCCCGCAATCTGAGTACATCTTTTTTTCTACCAGTTCTTCGAATCACCTCCACACCCTGGGCTGTTAAAAGCAATTCGTCGCTTGCCGCCACCCCGATAGTTTTATCGCCGACGTCAAGTGCTAGTATTCGCATACTTCCTCCTAAATATGTGCCTATACATCCGAATTATCCACGGATTATTTGTCTTTTAGATAAGCTCGCACCAGTTCTTCCAGTATTTCATCCCGCTCCAGTTTCCGGATTAACCCTCGTGCGTTATTGTGACTGGTAATATATGTCGGATCACCGGATAACAAATATCCAACCAGCTGATTAATTGGGTTATATCCCTTTTCTTTTAACGCCTGATATACGTTGCCGATGATGACCGACGCAGCATTACCTTCTTCACTGTCAACCCGGAACATCATAGTTTCTTGTGATAAATTGGACATTCCCCATCCCCCTCTCCACTATTATCTCCTTCTATATACCACTATATTCTACTGCCACTAAATTTTTCCTCTTACAATCGTAAAACTTATTCTACAAAAAGTGAGACAGACCGCTGCTGCCACCCTGCCCCGCTAAATTAACCAAGCTGATCTTTTATTACGTTCAATGCAGTTTGTAATGATGCCTGAATCTTTTCCGGCTGCCTGCCTCCGGCCTGCGCCATATCAGGACGTCCGCCGCCGCCGCCGCCGGCTACTTTTGCCGCAGCTTTTACAATATTGCCGGCATGGATCTTTTTAGCCACCGCCGCTTTTGTAGCCATCGCCACAAAGTTTACTTTATCCTGATGCACAGCGCCAAGTACTACCACCCCACAAGTTAAACGATTGCGAGCCATATCGGCTACCGACCGCAGTCCGTCCATATCCGCAGCCATAACCTGGCCGACAACGATTTGAACACCATTTACTTCCTGCATTTTGGCCATCAATTCCTGAATCTCCGTTTGGGCAAGCTTTGCTGTAAGTACAGCTACTTCATGCTCTACTTCCTTCAGCCGCAGCATGATACTGTCTATCCGGGTTATCACTTCTTCCGGACGGGCTTTTACAATAGCAGCAGCCTTTTTCACTACAGTTTCTTTTTCTTTGATATATTGAAGCGCTTCTCTGCCGGTTACCGCTTCAATTCTTCTGACACCGGAGCCAATGCCCGATTCACTGACAATTTTAAATAACCCAATTTCTGACGTACTGGATACATGGGTTCCGCCGCAAAGTTCTTTACTGCAGTCACCAACAATTACGACTCGTACCACGTCGCCATATTTCTCACCGAATAAAGCCGTAGCTCCCATTTCTTTAGCCAGTTCCTGAGTCGTTTCAATGATGCTGACGGCAATATTCTGCATGATAAATTCATTAACAATCGTTTCCACTTCGTCCAGCTGTTCTGGTGTTACCGGCGCAAAATGGGAAAAATCAAAGCGCAGCCGATCCGGTCCGACCTGAGAACCGGCCTGATTTACATGGTCTCCCAGAACCTGCCGCAAGGCACTTTGTAATAAATGAGTAGCAGTATGATTGCGGGTTGTATCCTGATGTCTGACTGTATTCAAAGCAATCCTAACGGTATCGCCGGTATTGAATGCGCCTTCAACAATCAGTCCAATATGATATCTGGCTCCATTAGGCAGTTTTTTGGTAGCTGTAACTTGCACCTTGCCCAGTGGTCCGAACAGAAAACCCGCATCTCCTACTTGACCGCCGCCTTCAGCATAAAAAGATGTTACATCAAGCACAATGCCAACCTCATCTCCGTCATGAGCTTCATCGACAATCTTTCCATCGCGCCACATTAGCTCAACTTTAGCCGTTTCAGCTTCAGGACTATAGACAAGCTTTTCAACCGATATACCGGACATATCCGGCAGTAAGACTCGCTCCTCGTGATTCTGACGGGCCAAGCGAGCCCTCTCCCGCTGTTCGTTCATTGATTGATCAAATACTGCCTTATCCAGTTCCAGATCATTTTCCTTAAGAATTTCCAGTGTCAGTTCCCAAGGGAAGCCAAAAGTATCATAGAGTTTAAAAGCAGTCACTCCGTCTAAAATTTTGCTGCCGGAGTGCTTTAATAATTCAATCTGATGATTCAGGAGCTCCATGCCTTGGACCAAAGTCGTCTGGAAGCGTTCTTCCTCCACTTGGATAACCTTCTTCAGGTACTCCTTTTTTCCCATTAAATCCGGATATGCTTCGGCAAACATAGCCACCACAATATCGACAATGTCCGCTAAAAAGGGCTTTTCAATTCCTAATAAGCGTCCGTGACGTATCGCCCGGCGCAGAATACGACGCAATACATAGCCGCGGCCTTCATTCGAAGGCAATATGCCATCACCGATCATCACCGTCATACTTCTGGCATGATCAGCAATGACTTTTAAAGAAATATCGGTTTTGGGTGACTGACCATAAGTTACTCCGGCCAATTGAGCAGCATGTTCAATAATGGGGAACAGCAAGTCCGTTTCAAAATTTGATCTTTTATTTTGCAGCACTGATGCAATCCGTTCCAATCCCGCACCGGTGTCAATATTTTTTTTGGCCAGGGGAGTATAGTTGCCGGCTTCATCCCGGTTATATTGCGTAAACACCAAATTCCATATTTCTAGATAACGGTCACAATCGCAGCCTACCCCACAGTCAGGAGAGCCGCAACCTCGTTCCTTGCCTAAATCAATATATATTTCGGAGCAGGGACCGCAAGGCCCAGGTCCGATTTCCCAAAAGTTATCTTCCATTCGTACAATTTTTTCAGCCGGAACGCCAATATCTCTGGTCCAAATATCAAATGCTTCATCATCGGTTGTATGTATGGTAATCCAAAGCTTATCCTGGGGCAGCTCGATAACTGTGGTGATAAATTCCCAGGCCCAGGCAATTGCCTCTTTTTTAAAATAGTCGCCAAAGGAAAAATTGCCAAGCATTTCAAAAAAGGTATGATGCCGGGCGGTACGTCCCACATTTTCGATATCACCGGTACGAACACATTTTTGACTTGTAGTAATCCGAGGATGAGGCGGTTTCATCTTGCCGGTAAAAAACGGTTTAAACGGAGCCATGCCTGCACCGATTAGCAGCAATGTCGGATCATTTTCTGGAATTAATGGATAGCTTTTCAATACTAAATGATCTTTACTGGCAAAAAATTGCAAAAATTTTTGGCGCAGTTCATTTCCTGTCATATTAATCAACCTAATCAACCTCCAGTTGTATGGGCGCATTTCTTATGGCATTATACATAATTCAGCTAACATTGTCAATAATTGGCGTCTATACAAGCAGACGATATACGTGAAAAATTACTACTTTTACAATCGCTGCAACCGGTACCCCTAACAACATACCTAACATTCCACCCACCTCTCCGCCGATAAAAGCAAAAAAAATAACGGATAATGGATGCATTCCTACGCTTTCACCTACTATTTTCGGATGAATAACGGTTCCCTCCAGCTGATGAATCAAAATAAAGAGAAGTGCTACTTTCAATGCCAGCCAAGGAGAATCCAACAGGGCCAGGGTCACCGCCGGAGCTGCCCCGATAATGGCACCAAAGTAAGGGATGAAATCAAGTATGCCTGCCAGCAGCGCTATAAGCAAGGCAAAATTAAGCTGTAATAAACAAAGTCCAATACTAACCAACAGCCCCACTATGACCGCTACGATAACCTGGCCTCTAATTATACCGCACAGCACTTTATCAATATCTTGTCCTATTAAAACGGCTTCCAGACGCCAGGCAGCGGGAAGCAGTTGAAGCAAATTTTTCTTTATTTCAAACCATTCCTTGAGAAGGTAGAAAGCCAATACCGGGCTAATCATCACGCCGATAAGATGACCGAAAAATTCAATAAATTCATTGATTATTGCAGCGATAAATTCCTGAATATTATTTTCCACTGTCAGCAATAAATCATCAAGGGCCAGTCGCAGGGAATAAGGTAAGGCGGAATTTTGATATTGGATTTGAAAGGCTTGAATCATAGCTTGTCCTCTTGCCGCCATTTCCGGAATATCCTGTCCGAATTCCTCCAATTCCCGCAATAGAATGGGGATAAGTTTAATGCCTGCCAGAATAAGCGAACTAAATAAAATGAAATAGATGATTAGGATTGACCAACCCCGCTTTACTCCCTGCTCCTCCAAATAGCAAACCGCCGGATTTAGCAAATACGCCAAAAAAGTAGCAATAACAAAAGGATATAATCCGCTGCGAACGAACCATAAAAAGCAGAATAATGCGGCAAGGGTAAAAATAATAACGCCTAAGCGTACGGATCGCTTTGTCGCACCCATATAGACCTCCTGATCAAGAGAATGAAAAAGGGAGACCTACGGTCTCCGGAGCATTATAAATCCATTTTCTTCATCAGCCGCTTACGGGTCCGTCTGGCTTGCCGCACGATACCGCGAGAAGTATCCAGAAGCGTATCCCTGCTGCGTTCGGCCATAAGTTTTTTTTGCGGCTTTGCTATTGGCGTTACTACAGCTCCTAAAACAGTTCCTAAAATACTACCCCACACCAATCCTTGCCAAAATCTTCCACTCATTTAATCACCCCTTTTATCCAAGTAAATTCATCGCAGCTTGTGAAGGAGCAACATATAAACTTAAAGTACCGTCATCTTGCACATTATAGATTTTGACATCTTGCCCTTGTAAAACAAATTCAACACAGCAATCCCAGCAATAATATTGATCGGTCCCTACTTTACCAATAGAACGGTGCCCGCACACAGGACAGGTTATCACCTTGAAACACCTCACACTCTTATATTGAATCACTTTCAGTATGAAGAAGTTTAGCCATTGATTCAGGAACAATCAACTTTTCTTCCCCGACTATCTGAACCGGCGGTAAGGGCATTGCCAGTCGTCCGGACAATAAATCGCCAACAACGCTGTCGGATACTTGGTAATCACTAATTTCACCGGTAACAGCATTAAATCGGATATCAACAAGCGTTCCCAGTTGAAGCCCTGCTTCAGTGAAAATTTGTTTATCAATTAGCTCCCGTAAATGATAGCTGCGGCTAGAAACAAAGGTTGAAAGCTCCTGTATTAGTGCAGAATTTCTGACCATGACGGCATCACGGCCAATGCTGTGTAGATTTCTAAACTCTATTCCCTGTTCCTGGGCAAACCAGTTAGCTGCTTTAAGAATAATGCCGCATACAGCTGCCTGCTCAATGTCCACAACAACTTCATAGACCTCACCAATCTGCCTTCCGGTCTCTATTTCCAATACCGGCAGTCCTAATAAGCTGCTTATTTTTTCCATTTACCGGCCTCCAAAACAGATTGTAAGCTTATTATAACCAAAAATCAAAGATTCTATTTGCCAAGCAATCATCAATATAACTAATTTTTTCTTCTATTGACTCACCGTACCACTTTTGCTATAGTTCCTCCGCCAATAACGATATCGCCGTCATAAAACACGACCGACTGGCCGGGGGTAATCGCTCGCTGGGGTTTATCAAAAACCACATGGACCGTTGTTCCGCCCGGAAGAGGTGAAATAACAGCAGCGGCAGGTTGAGCACTATAGCGAATTTTAGCCTCCACTCTGATGGCTTCTACAGGGGGATCAATTGCAATAAAATTTAAATCGTTGGCAAATAATTCACTGGCAAAAACATCCTCATTAGAACCAACGACAACTGTATTGGCGGTAAAATCCAATTCTACAACATAAAGGGGTTTTCCGGCAGCAAGTCCTAATCCTTTTCTCTGTCCGACAGTATACAGGGGCAGTCCCTGGTGAGTACCCAAAACATTTCCCCTGACATCGACGATCTTGCCTGGTTTCAGGGCTGCAGGGGCTTTTTCCGCCAAAAAACTTTTATAATCATCATTGGGTACAAAACAGATCTCCTGGCTATCCGGTTTATTGGCAACCGCTAAGCCAATTTCCCGTGCCAGCTGTCTGGTTGTCGTTTTATTATACTTGCCCAAGGGCATCAGAAAATGCTGCAAGGTATGCTGATTCAAATGATACAGCGCATAGGACTGATCCTTTGTCTGATCTATTCCTTTCCGCAGCAAATAGCGTCTGCGCTGTTCATCATACTCAATGCAGGCATAATGGCCTGTGGCCACATACTCTGCGCCCAACGCCATTGATCGCTGCAGCAATCCCGCAAATTTTACATAGCGGTTGCAGGCAATACAAGGGTTGGGAGTTTTGCCTGCGGCATATTCGCGAATAAAATAATTCACGACGGTATCCTGAAACATTTCACGAAAATTCAGCACATAGTAAGGAATACCAATCTTCTCCGCCACTCTGCGGGCATCGTCAACTGCCGACAGGGAACAGCAGCCGCGATGTTCCGGATCATCCTGGGACGATTGGTTATCCCAAATCTGCATTGTTGCTCCAATTACATCATAGCCCTGATGAACAAGAAGGGCGGCAGTTAAAGAACTGTCCACCCCTCCGCTCATCGCTACAACCACTCTGGTTTTAGCACACATAATCGAAATCACTTTCCTTTACGAGAAGCATTTACTGGTGAAATATTGCGTAACCGGTCAACAACCTCCGGGAGCACTGCCAAACAATAGTCAATCTCCTCTTGGGTATTGTCACGGCCTAAAGAAATTCTTAGAGATCCTTGAGCGACTTCCTGGGGCAAACCCATTGCCAGCAAAACATGGGAAGGATCAAGCGACCCGGAAGTGCAGGCGGAACCGCTGGATGCGGCGATTCCCTTTAAGTCCAAATTTAATAACAGCGACTCGCCTTCCACAGCTAAAAAGCTAAAATTTACACTGCCCGGCATACGAAGAACCGGATGCCCATTCAATTTAATATCAGAAACTTTTTCTTGAAGTCCCTTGATAAGTTTGTCCCGCAGTGCCGTTATATGAACAATTTTTTTTGTCATATCCCGTTTCGCAATCGCAGCGGCTTTACCCAGCCCAACAATACCCGGAACATTTTCGGTTCCGGCCCGCAGACTCCGTTCCTGTCCGCCGCCATGCTGAACCGCATCAATTCGTACCCCGCGGCGCACATATAAAGCACCGATTCCCTTCGGGCCATAAAATTTGTGCCCGGACAGAGTTAATAAATCAATGTTATATTCTTTTACATTAAGTGGATAATTTCCTGCTGCCTGTACGGCGTCTGTATGAAAATAAATTCCCTTCTCCCGGGCGAGTTTGCCGATTTCCGCAATTGGCTGAAGAGTGCCTACTTCATTATTGGCAAACATGACACTAATTAAAATCGTTTTATCCGTAATTGCCTGCTCGACATCTTCCAACCGTATCCGGGCATTCTCATCCACAGGCAGATAGGTAACGGCAAAACCCTGCTTTTCTAAATAATCACAAGTATGCAGTATGGCATGATGTTCAATGGATGTTGTAATAATATGATTGCCGCGCTGGCGATTTGCCAACGCAACTCCCTTGAGGGCAAGATTATCGCCTTCGGTTCCTCCGCTGGTAAAAAACAGCTCATCATTATTCGCAGCGATAAGGTCGCTTACCTGATCACGGGCCTCGCCAACCGCCTTTTTTACTTCCCTTCCAAAGGAGTGAACGCTTGATGGATTGCCGAATTTATCCGTCATATATTCCATCATTACGGAAGCAACTTCACTATCTACCGGGGTAGTAGCAGAATGGTCAAAATAAATTCTTTTCATACTGTCTCAGCTCCTTTATAAATATTTTGTATAGTTAGACTTGATATTATTCTGTATCAATTTTCTGGCGGCCTGTCTCGCAAACCAGCTAACCTTTTGGCAAATTCCCCTTCTTTGCCCCGGCCGCTGGGCTGATAATAAACAGTTCCCCTTAATTCATCAGGCAAATACTGCTGCTTTACATAGCCATCGGCAAAATCATGAGGATAACGATATCCGCTGCCATGGTTTAATTTTTTGGCGCCATGATAGTGAGCGTCCCGCAGATGAAGTGGAACTTTTCCGCATGATTTACTGCGAACATCCTTTAATGCGGCATCTATTCCCAAATAAGCGGCGTTACTTTTGGGTGCGGCGGCAATGTATGTCACGGCTTGAGCTAACGGAATTCGTGCTTCCGGCATACCGACAAACTGAACGGCCTGAGCCGCAGCCATGGCCAATTGGAGAGCCTGGGGATCGGCGTTTCCCACATCTTCCGCCGCACAAATTACAATTCTCCGGGCAATAAATTTAATATCCTCACCGGCTGCCAGCATTCTGGCCAAATAGTGTAATGCAGCGTCAGCATCCGAGCCCCGCATACTTTTAATTAACGCCGAAACAACATCATAATGATTGTCCCCCTGTTTATCATATACTTGTAACTTTTCGCCAACGACAGTTTCCACTACATGAATCGTAAGATTTTTGTTTTGCTCCGCTTCCAGCATAGCCGCCGCCTGTTCTAGAATATTTAACGCAACCCGGGCATCACCACCGGCAACAATAATAATCTTTTCTAGCGCAGCGTTATCATACTGCAATTGCAGCTTGCCAAGTCCCCGTTCCGAATCTCCCATAGCATTAATAAGAATTTGCTGCATTGCGGCAGAGCTGATTTCTTGCAGGTGTATAACGCGCATCCGCGATAGCAGAGGAGAATTGACCTCAAAATAAGGATTTTCTGTTGTAGCGCCAATGAGAATAATCCGCCCGTCTTCCACATAAGGCAATAGTGCATCCTGCTGTCCTTTATTAAAACGATGAATCTCATCAATAAACAATATCGTACGCCGCATATATAGTTTCAGCCGTTCTTTTGCGGCTTCCACCACTTTGCGAATATCGCTGACACCAGCTGCCACAGCATTTAGTTTTTCAAATTGGCAATTTGTCGAATTAGCAATCACTTGTGCTAATGTAGTTTTTCCGGTTCCTGGCGGTCCGAACAAAATAATGGAGGGTACCGTATCCGCAGCAATCATCTTCGGCAAAAACTTACCGGGTCCAATTATATTCTCCTGCCCCAAAAACTCTTTTAGCGTTCTTGGACGCATTCGCGCCGCTAACGGCGCAGCTTGAAGCAGATCATTTTTGTTGGCAAGTGAAAATAAATCCACGCTTACTCACCCTTTACCAAGTATTTCAAAATTGAAATTGCAAGGCCTTCATTGGCTTGCTAAATCAGCTTTTTATATCATTCTCGCAAAATCACCGAAATCCTATATAAAAAAAGAAAAACACTAACTCAAATCGGGTTAGCGCTGCTAAATTAAAACCCCGCCATGCCGTACTGCCGCTGTTTTGAACCTGCCTCGGCAGGTGGGTGCCCTCCTGATTACTTTATGTTTCCTTTTAAAGGCATACACGCCATAATCAGAGCGAGGCTCCCGCAGTAAATGTGTTGGCTCAAAACATTGGCATTACACGCACACAGTAGGGCTAAAGTTATTTCACTTTTCATACTTATCTTATCAAAGAAATCAGCAAATTGCAAGTCAGCCTGACAAGAAGATTTCTCCAAAGCAGTTTACTTTTTGAGCAAAATATTCGTTTTAATCGAAAGCTCCTTAAGCTGTTTCGTTGAAACCTCAGAGGGTGCTTGTGTCATAACGTCGGTAGCGCTCTGAGTTTTAGGGAAAGCGATGACATCACGAATCGAAGCTCGTTTCGCCATTAGCATAACCAGCCGGTCCAAGCCAAAAGCAATTCCGCCGTGAGGAGGAGTTCCGTACTCAAAAGCTTCCAAAAGATAACCAAATTTCGACATAGCTTCTTCCGGTGTCAACCCAATGGTCTTAAAGACCTGTTCCTGCAAATCCCGGTTATAAATCCGAATACTGCCGCCACCTATTTCAGTACCATTGAGTACCATATCATAGGCTTTTGCTTTAATCCGACCCGGATCACTTGCCAAATAATGTACATCTTCCATTCTTGGCGATGTAAATGGATGATGCATGGCAACCCAGCGTTTTTCATCATCATTAAATTCAAACATGGGGAAGTCCAAGACCCACAAAAAGGACAATTTGTCCGGATCGATTAAATTTAAGCGTCGAGCCATTTCCAGCCGCAATTGGCCTAAGGCAGCAGCTACAATATTCGGTTTGTCTGCAATAATCAATAATAAATCGCCAGTCTGAGCTTGTGTCTGTGCTGTAATCCGGTCAATAATTTCAGCCGAGAAAAATTTAGTAATCGGCGATTTAATTCCGTCGTCAGTATAACACATCCAGGCTAATCCCTTGGCACCATAATTTCCTACATAATTGATCAAGCCATCCAGTTCTCGTCGGGGAATTGCCGCATTACCTTTCACATTAATGGCCTTAACCTGCCCACCATGAGTCAAAACGGTTTCAAACACCTTGAAATTAGAACCTTTTACTGCCGATGAAATATCGATCAGTTCCATTCCAAAGCGCAAATCAGGTTTATCCGAGCCAAAGCGGGCCATCGCTTCGTCAAAGCTTAATCGCAAGAATGGGGTGGCAATTTCAGCCCCAATACATTGGTTAAAGAGGATGGTAACCATTTCCTCCATCATTTTTAAAATGTCCTCCCGATCAATAAAGGACATTTCGATATCAAGCTGGGTAAACTCCGGCTGACGGTCGGCTCTTAAGTCCTCATCCCGGAAACACCGCACGATCTGAAAATACCGTTCAAAACCCGATACCATTAATATCTGCTTAAAAAGTTGCGGCGATTGGGGCAACGCATAGAACTTTCCCGGATTCACCCGGCTGGGAACCAAATAGTCTCTGGCGCCTTCCGGTGAACTTTTAGTCAGCATAGGGGTTTCCACTTCCCAAAAACCATGCTTATCAAAAAAATCCCGCATTACTTTTGTGACCCGGTGCCGCAGCATTAAATTTCGCTGCATTTCCGGACGGCGTAAGTCCAGATAGCGATATCGCAGCCGCAGTGTTTCATCCACATCAATATGATCCTGAATATAGAAAGGCGGTGTTTTCGCGGCATTTAAGACGCGAAGTTCCGTACAATCCACTTCAATTTCGCCAGTGGACATATTGGGATTGATAGTCTCTGCTGTTCGGCGCTTTACTGTTCCTTTAATTGCCAGCACGTATTCAGAGCGAACCGCTTCGGCCTTTTTAAAAGCCTCCGTATCCATTTCCGGTGAAAAAACTACCTGCACCAAACCGGAACGATCCCTCAGATCAATAAAAATCAGGCCCCCATGATCCCTTCGGTGGGAAACCCAGCCGCATAAGACAACTTCACTGCCTTCATGCTGGGCTCGTAAGTCCTCGCAAGAATGTGTACGGTGTAAACCTTCCATTGTATCCATAATTTTATTCCTCCATCCCGGCTTGCACTTGCTGCACAACTTTGTCTGCATCCAGCAAATCCTGTAAACCTGTTTTCATATTTCGCAGCATCACTTTTCCCTGAGCTGCCTCGTCATCACCGATGATCGCAGTAAACTGGGCTAAATATTTATTTGCTTGTTTCATCTGTGCCTTTAGACTGCGTTCCATATAATCCATATCCGCTTTAATTCCCGCCTGCCGTAATGCCGATAAAAGCTTAACTGCACCAGCCTGGGCGCTATTATTTCCCAATGAAGCCACAAAAACGGTCAGTCGTCTGTTTGCTTCCGGCAGTAAGCCTTGCTTCTCCAAGGCCAGCAGCACTCGTTCCAAGCCAATGGCAAAACCAATACCCGGAGTTGAATCGCCGCCACATTCCGCGATCAGCCCGTCATAACGCCCGCCGCCGCATACTGCACTTTGTGCCCCAAGGGGCGCATATTGAATTTCAAAAGCAGTTTTGGTGTAATAATCCAGACCTCTTACCAGCCGGGGATTCAATGTATAAGTAACACCGGCCGCGGTGAGCATTTTCTGCAGCTGACTGAAATGCTCCTGACAGTCTTCACATAAACAGTCCGCTACTTGCGGCGCACCTTGGGAAAGCTGCCCGCAATTTTCATTTTTACAATCCAAAATACGCATAGGATTTCGTTCAAATCGTGACTGACAGTCTTTACACAGTTTTTCTAAATTTGGCCGCAAAAAATTCTGCAATTTTTTCCGATAAACCGGACGACATTGAGGACAGCCAACTGAATTCAAATAAAGCTGCAGATCATCCAAACCAAGCCGCTGCAAAAATTGAACTGCTAACATAATAATTTCCGCATCAATTCCTGGTCCCCTGGCACTTAAGGCTTCGACTCCAAATTGATGAAACTGGCGAAACCGTCCGGCCTGCGGACGGTCATACCGGAACATCGGGCCAACATAAAAAAGCTTAGTTGGCTGTGATTCCGCATACATTTTATGCTCCAAAAAACTTCTTACAACAGCTGCTGTATTTTCCGGCCGTAAAGTTACACTGCGACCGCCTCGGTCAATAAAAGTATACATCTCTTTTTCCACGATATCGGTGGTTTCGCCAATACCCCGAAGAAACAACTCCGTATGTTCAAAAATAGGAGTGCGAATCTCGTGATAGGAAAAGATACTGCAAATATCCCGCGCAATCTGCTCCACATACTGCCAGTGACCGATTGAATCCGGCAATATGTCTTTGGTCCCGCGCGGACCGGTTGTTAACATCCCTGCTACTCCTCCTCGCTGTCATCAAACAATTTCGCTACAAGCATCTGGCGCCTGCTCAGATAAATATCCAGATTCTTAATATATGTAGTAACATCCTTGGCATTATAACAACTTGTTAGATTGCCGGCTTTCCGGTTTACCGCTTTCGTAGCCGCAGCCGGCCCTATGCCAATAATAATTTGGCGTTCTTCCATGCTTTGAATATTGTATAAACAGGCAGCCCCAGGTTTTGTGTATCCTATATTTTCTAAATTACCCGTCATATATTTCTGCCTGTATAAATAATAAGGCTGCATGTCCATTTTACAAGCAAGAGAACCGGCGCTGTTTAACATTGCTGCCGTAGTTATCGAATCCGGCAGCAAATACTTGTGCTCCTCCATACTGTCGGCCTTAAGTGCTGATCCCTTTTTTAAGGCCAAAGTATGTACTGTAAGATTATCCGGACCAAGCAAATAAATTTGTTCCAATGTATTTCGCATATCCTGGATAGTTTCCCCCGGCAACCCGGCAATAATGTCCATATTGATCACCGGAATACCCGATGAGCGAATTTTACCGAATATGTTTATTATATCGTGTACAGTATGCATTCGTCCAATAAGTTTTAAAGTTTTTTGCTGCATGGTCTGTGGATTGACGCTTATGCGTGTAATCCCGTAATGCTCCATAATCTTGATTTTTCCGTCAGTAATACTATCCGGGCGACCGGCTTCCACCGTAAATTCATGTAAATCCTGTGTCACAAACCGCTCTGTTACCGAATCAAGCAGCCAGGCAAAATCATCGCTGTGTAAACTAGTAGGCGTTCCGCCTCCTATATAAATATTCTGAACCTTTAAATCATATCGTTGAATGATTTCCGCCGCCCGATCCATATCCTGCTCCAATGCCCGTAAAAATGTTTCCACCTGTTCTTGCTCCGGTAATATAGAGCCAGGGAAAGAGCAATACAGGCAGCGGGAAGGACAATAAGGGATCCCAATATAAATACTAATCATATTGTCGTCATCGTCCACACCGGATAAAATTTGATTTTGGCGGAGGGCAATATCTATAATCAAATCAATCTTTGCTGCATCCACCCCATAATCCCGATTTAGTTGCTGGCGAATTTCAGGCAGAGACATCCCCTGATCCAATAAGCGGTGTATCCTTTTGGTCGGTCGAACGCCGCGCAGAATTCCCCATGGGCCAGGGTTAATCCCGGTTATAGCACGCATTCCGTCTAAAAGGTTCAGCCGGACGAGACGATTAGCGGCGGCCTGGGGTGTTTCAGCTGTACAGTCGGAAGAGGCATGTCGATAGATCGTTTGCAAGGAGCCATCATCGGAACGGAACAGCAATTGAGTCGATACGCAAATATTGCCGTCATTTTCAATTCGATTCTGCACGCTGACAACACCTGGCGACAGGTCTTGCCGATTCTCAACAATACAGTCATGACATTCCTGATTCTCTGCAACTTGAAACAGTGCCATGATCTGCTTAACGGCATCTGCCAGCTGAGCATAAGGATGATTTACGCTAAACCAGTTAATTCTCACTATTTTTCTGGCACTCCTGGCAATAACCATAAAATTTAACTTGATGATCCACGATCTTAAAATTACTATTACGGGAAATAACTGTCTCGAGCGTTTCCAATAAATCATCCTCAAACTCTTTTACCTTACCGCAGGAAAGACAGATCAAATGATGATGTTGATGAGGTGTATCGGCCTCATTGATTTCATAGCGGCTGCGCCCGTCACCAAAATCCATTTTCCGTAAAACGTCTAAATCGCTTAATACTTCCAACGTACGGTAAACTGTTGCTAGCCCAATTTCGCTGGATTGACGGTGAACAATCATATGAACATCTTCCGCACAAAGATGTTCATCATGATGATCGAGAAAAACCTGTAGAATAATTTGACGTTGCGGCGTCAATTTATACTGACGTTCATGAAATTTTTTCTTTAGGTCATCCATATTAATTTTCATTTTGTCACCTATCTTTCACTTATTACTGAATAACACCGTATCCAGCATACTAAAAATCGACAGGCTATTGGTCCCACAGGTGTCTGATGAGCACTTTCAGCAAGGCTGCGACCGGGACTGCCAAAATCATCCCGACAATTCCAAACATCTGCCCCCCTATCAATAAACTAATAATGATAGTGGTGGGGTGCAAATCAATGGTATGTCCCATAATATTGGGTACAATGACGTGATTTTCGATTTGGTGAACTACTATAAAAAAAATCAGGACTTTTAAAGCCAATGATGGAGAGCCTAGATAAGCTAACAGTATCGCCGGGGCCGCCCCGATAATCGGACCAATAATGGGAATCGTTTCCGTAAGAGTGGCTAACAATCCTAAAACTAACGGGTATTCCACCCCTAATAAATACATCCCGCAGAAAACCGTGAAACCGATAGTGATGCTTACTAAAAACTGTCCCCGAATATATCCACTGACAACAGCAGCCAATTCGTCAATAATTCTGCGAGCCTTTTCCCGATTCTCAATAGCAAAATTCGCAACAAAGGATTCTTTCAGTACCTGCCAGTCTTTCAGAAAATAGTAAGTTAAAACCGGCACCACAATCAGCTCTATAATCCTGGTTGCAAAACTGAATACCGCATTTATGATTCTTTTCGTCAAGTCTATGGAATAAGCAGCTGCACTGGACACGATCTGTTCTACCATATTGGAAAGATTTTCCGGAACAGTTACCGAACTGACATGAATTTGAATTATTTTACTGATATCCTGGATTTTACTTATTAGTGATGGTAAATTAATGACAAATTTATCAAATTCGTTGATAAAAGGCAATAATACAAATGTTCCAATTACCACTGCCAATAAAATCGCACAACAAAAAGCCAAGAGCACGGCTGCTCCCCGCGCCATGTATAAGTGAGTAGGCCATAACCGAATACGGCAAAGATAACCGACCAATGGATTTAATATAAACGATAATACCACTGCGGCAATAAGTGGCAAATAAATTGAAGTCACCTGACTTAATAGTCCAATAAACAATAAAACGATTAGAATTTTAGTCCAATTTTCGCGAAACTTCACCGTTATCTCACCTGCATATCCATCACTGAATAAATGAGTTCATTTTACGTTCCCAGCCAATCGTCGTAGCCGGGCCGTGTCCGGGAAGCACTTTTATTTCATCCGGCAAGACCAGCAACTTTTCTTTAATGCTTGCAATTAATTGACTGTAAGATCCGCCGGGGAAATCTGTACGGCCGACCGACTCAGCAAATAAAGTATCACCGCAAAAAACAACATCCTCCGTTAACAAACTAATTCCTCCGGGAGTATGCCCCGGCGTGTACAATACTTTAAAGGTAAAAGATCCTACATGGATCAATTCTCCCTCAGCCAACAAACGGTCCGCAGGCTGTACGGCAACACTGCTGCCGCTAATAAACATAGATAAATTACGCTGCGCATTTGTCAGCATATCGGCGTCCTGCTGATGAATCAGCACCGGTGCACCCGTCGCCTGCCTTAGCGTATCGTTTGCTAAAATATGATCGGCGTGTCCATGGGTATTGATTATATAAGCAACAGATAATCGGTTGCGATTGAGCGCAGCGCTGATTTCTTCCGCATTGCCGCCAGGATCAATTATAGCAGCCTGTAATGTTTTTTCACAATAAGCAATATAACAATTGGTGCCAATATAGCCGACTTGAAGTTTTATGACTTTCATATCTGCACTCCTCAAAAATTTCTTTTACTATCCAAAAGAATAGTTACCGGGCCATGATTATCTAAGCGAACTATCATTTCTGCCTGAAATTGTCCATGTGAAACCCGAACACCGAATTCCTCACAAAAATGAATAAAAGTCAAATACAATTTCTTTGCTACCTCAGGGTCAGCAGCAGCAGCAAAGCTGGGACGGCGTCCTTTCCGGCAATCTCCCATCAAAGTAAACTGAGAAACTACTAGCAACTCTCCGGCGACATCAAGCAGAGATAAGTTCATTTTTCCCGCCGTGTCGGAAAAGATACGTAAATTTACAATTTTTTCCGCTAAATAGCGGGAATCCTGTTCGGTATCATCGCTGCTAATGCCTAATAGCACCGTTAAACTGTTGCCTACTTGAGCAATCAACTGTTTCTCTACAGTAACACTGGCCTTATCAGTACGTTGGATAACAGCTCTCATCCTGCTCCCCCTAAGTTTGGCGCCGCCCGGTAAACACTATAAACATCTTTTAATCGCCGCATTTTAGTCATTATATTCTCTAGTTGGACCAAATTTCGAATTTCCATACTTAATGTAATGGTTGCTGTTTTGTTTTTATGAGTTCTGGCATTAACCGAAGAAATATTCGTTTTACCCTCGGAAAGAATCATCATTAAATCAGTAAGCATTCCCGGCCGGTCCATACAAATGGCTTCTATCGTAACCTTATAAACGTTTTCCGAGGTAATATCCCAATTTACCTCTATCATCCGCTCATATTCTTCGGGTTGATTCAATATATTGGTACAATCCGCACGATGGACCGAAACGCCCCGGCCTTTGGTGATATAACCAATAATTGCATCACCGGGAACAGGATTGCAGCACCGCGCCAAGCGAACTAATACGCCTGATTCGCCTTCGACTAAGACGCCATGACTGGCTTTGCTTTTTGTATGTTTGGGCTTTAGCTCAGTTAAGAGCTGAGATAAATCCGGCGGAGTCGTACGTTTTAATTCCCTATTGTACGCTTCAATCAGCTTCGTCATGACTCCGTGCACGGTAACTCCGCCGTAACCTAAGGCGGCATACACATCCTCTTCTCCCGTAAGATTAAATTTTTTGGCAATCTCATTCAGACGATCACCTTTCGTCAATTCCCGCCAGTCATAGCCCAGTCTCTTACTATCCCGTTCAAGCAGTTCCCGCCCTTTATTGATATTTTCTTCTCGTTTTTCTTTTTTGAACCACTGGCGGATTTTATTGCGAGTTTCAGACGAAGCGACAATGTTCAGCCAGTCACGACTAGGGCCATTACTTTGTTTGGTAGTGATAATTTCGATAATATCGCCATTCACCAGCTTATATTCTAAAGGAACCATCTTACCGTTAACTCTTGCTCCTACACAGCGATGCCCGACATCGGTATGAATCCTATAGGCAAAATCAATTGGAATTGATCCTGCAGGCAAATCGACCACATCACCCCGTGGTGTGAACACGAAGACTTCATCGGCAAATACATCCAGCTTCAACGTTTCCATAAACTCTCTCGGATCCCGTAAATCCTGCTGCCACTCCAGCAACTGGCGCAGCCAGGATAATTTTTGCTCGAAGCCTTTGTCTGCTCCCTTGCCGCCTTCCTTATACCGCCAGTGAGCGGCGATACCGTATTCGGATGTACGATGCATTTCCCAAGTTCGGATTTGGATTTCCAAAGGCTGCCCCTCGGTTCCAATCACTGTTGTATGAAGGGATTGATACATATTGGACTTTGGCATGGCAATATAATCTTTGAACCGGCCCGGCAACGGCTTCCACATGGTATGTACAACACCTAGTGCGCCATAACAATTTTTTACCGAGTCCACAATAATTCGAACCGCCGACAGATCATAGATTTCACTTAAATCTTTATTCCCCTTGCGCATTTTTTTATAGATGCTGAAAAAATGTTTGGGGCGTCCTTGAATTTCCGCTTTTATGCCAACAATTTCCAATCGTTCAGCCAGTAAATGAATTGCTTCGTTTACAATCTGCTCCCGCTCACGGCGTTTCTGCTTTACTTTCTCAACTAATTCATAATACTTTTCCGGTTCTAAAAACCGAAAAGATTGATCTTCTAACTCCCATTTTATGTTTGATATTCCCAACCGATGTGCCAACGGGGCAAAAATCTCCAGTGTCTCTCGGGCAATCCGGCGCTGTTTGGCTTCCGGCATATATTTAAGCGTCCGCATATTATGAAGGCGGTCGGCTAGTTTAATCAGTACCACCCGTATATCCTTTGCCATAGCCAGAAACATTTTACGATAATTTTCCAGCTGCTGCTCTTCCTTGGATTTATATTCAATACGGCTCAGCTTGGTAACCCCGTCAACCAGTCGGGCAACTTCACTGCCAAACTTGTTTTCGATCTCTTCCATCGTAATGGCCGTATCTTCCACCACATCATGGAGTAATGCGGCACTGATAGTGATTGCGTCAATCTGTAAATCAGCCAATATTTTTGCTACTCCTAGGGGATGAAAAATATATTCTTCCCCTGAAACACGGAATTGACCGGTATGAGCATTTCGCGCAAAATCATAGGTTCTCTTGACTAAAGATAGCGGTGCATCCGGCTGATAGGACAATATTTGATTCATTATCTCTTCGATGCTTATGCTTTTATTGCTTCCCATATGTACATCTCCTGCGGCTTCCATTCTAACAAAGATTAATATATAACCAAGGAAACAATGTTATAATCAGAAAGCAATTGACGTCCGCCAAGATATGACAACTCAATCAAATATGATAAGCCTGCCACTTTTCCGCCGAGCTGCTCAACCAGATGAATAGCAGCCTGGGTAGTTCCCCCGGTCGCTAATAAATCATCAACAATCAATACCTTTTGTCCCGGTTGAATAGCATCCTGATGAATCTCTAATGAATCTTTGCCATACTCCAAATCATAACTATATTTCAAAGTAGCGGCCGGTAATTTACCTGGTTTGCGAATCGGAATAAATCCGGCTTGCAAAGCAAAAGCAACAGGCGCTCCGATGGCAAACCCCCGTGCCTCCGGCCCAACCACGACATCAATACCCGTTTCTTTAAACGGCCTGGCCATTTCAGCGATCGCTTGATGAAAAGCTGTTCCTTCTTTTAATAAGGTTGTTATATCTTTAAAGCTGACACCTTTTCCCGGAAAATCCAAAATCGTCCTGATCTTGTCGCCATAATTCATCGCATCATCTCCTCGTATCGTTGCCATCATAATTACGAAATTTCATACTGCAGCATTCCCTCAGAAAAAGTCGCTGAACAAGTAATATCCAATTTTTCCGCCGGTGGTGCAAGTAACGTGATAATCCTGCTTCCACCCGTTTCATACTGCCGAACCAGCCCCAATTCCTGTAAAACTGTCAGTGATATATCAATACCCCGCTCAGAAAGAACAGTCTTATATCTCAGTCGAATTTCCTGCATAATTTCTTTATTCGTTGCAGTAATGCCCTGGCTGCTTCCGGGAGAATGTTTTAATACCAAATAAACCTGACCGATTACAAGCCTGGCAGAATCACGCCGGCTATCACATTTAGCCGGTTTTACCGCAACAGAGTGTCGTATGTCGTGGACCCGCAATTGAACACTTCGCTGCCCCTGCCAGTCATTAAATCCGGGGTTAAATGCTATATCAACCGGCTGGTTGAGCTGCAGTTCTTCCGCTAAAAATCCCATCCCCCAGCCAACAACGCTTTTACTATGATTTCCCTGAATCACTTTGCCTTTCAAATGCTGTTTGCTTTGTCCCATCTTATATACGTCGGTCAAAATTATCCCCTGACAGGCAAATACCGGCCGGGAATTTCCCATACCATATGGTTCAAGACATGTCAGTTGTTCTAAAAAAGCAGTATCCATTTTATCGAGCATTACAGTGGAATCAATCTGCAGCTCCGGGATATAATCCTGCTCTGTTAGTACCCGTTCGGCAATATTATTCAGCCGCTTTCTCAACTCGTCAATATTGGAGGAAAGAATCGTTAATCCCGCAGCCATACAATGTCCACCGAACCGCAGCAATATCCCTTCGCACGACTGTAAAGCACTGTATAAATCAAATCCGGGTATACTGCGGCAGGAACCTTTACCGATACCGTCTTTTTCACTAATGATTACGGTCGGCCGGTAATATTTATCGACGATTCGTGACGCCACAATACCAATCACACCGGGATGCCAATTTTCACCGGCCAATACTATCACTTTGGCCTTTTCAACATTCATCCTGGCAAGAAGTTTCTCTGCTTCGGCAAGAATAGACAGTTCTAAAGCTTGCCGCTGAGTATTCTCCTCTTCCAATTTAGCTGCCAGTTTCGCTGCCTCGCTTTGATCTTCAGTAAGCAGCAATTCCACTCCCGCATCGGCCCGGCCTACACGCCCTACGGCATTTAGGCGAGGACCGATGACAAAGCCAACTTTACCGGCATCAATATTTTTATCTAAACCACAGACTTTCAATAATGCCTGTAAGCCTATATTTTTTGTCAACGGCAACAAGCGCAGCCCCATTTTAACCAACACTCTGTTTTCGCCTAACAGGGGAACAATATCCGCCACTGTACCGATGGCAACCAAATCCAAATACTGTAATAACGCTCCAGCAGCCTGATTTAACATTTGGCATAAAACCTGGCATAACTTATACGCTACGCCTACTCCCGCCAAATCTTTATTAGTATAATCACATTTTTTTTGCTGGGGGTTGACAATAGCATATGCTGCCGGTAAAATTTCCGGCGGTCGATGATGATCGGTTATAATGATATCCATTTTCCCCGCTAATAAAGCAACCTCATCCACAGCACTAATACCGCAGTCTACCGTAAGCAGCAGCGTAGTTCCGGAACAATGAAGTTCTTCCAGTGCACCACCGTTCAATCCATAACCTTCGCTTTGCCGATCCGGAATATAATAGTCCACCCGGGCTCCCAAATCGTCAAGGACTCTGTATAATAAGGCTGTCGACGTAATTCCATCTGCATCGTAATCACCATAAACAGTGATTTTTTCCTGCTTATTTAACGCTAAAATAATCCGTTTGGCAGCTTTTTCGACATCGCGCAGTAAAAACGGATCTTCTAAGCACTCCTCTCCACCGTATAAAAATGCTTTGGCCTCCCTCAAATTGGTAAGTCCCCTGTTTATCAAAACTTCCGCAACGATTCTAGAAACTCGCAGCTGGGTGCCCAATTTTTCAGCTAAATCTGAGTGATCTGCTAAAAAACTCCATCGCTTATGTATTTTAGTCATACATTCTCCCTAATATGAAAAATTATATCCAATTCTTTCATTTTATGCAAACTGGAAAAGTCATCAAAAAAGAAAGGCGTTAACTCGCCGCCTGTATGCCAATTATTATATATAAATTGTTTATTTAATTGTAACTAATTCTTGAATGCAACGCCATAATCCTGCCGGATGCAAAAAGAAAAAGTGCTGGTTAGCTACAGCACTCCCTGCACTCAATCCACGCCGCTTTAATCAGTACCTGTTGGGTTAGTTCTTCTCGTATATTTGTACCTTAAAAAATATACATCACCACAATGGAAATCATGAGCAAACCACAAGCAAACCGAAGCGCTGCCGCCGCCGCCAGCCGAAACAGGACTCTAGCGACTGTATTAAACCGGGGCAGCAATGTTTTACCTACAACCATTTCCCACAGCAGTGTGCCAAACACCGTACCGAATATGGCATCACTGGCAACTATTCCTGCAGCATTACCGATAGTAGTATCCGTACTAAAAATTCTGGAGACAGCAGCTGACCGCGTTAGATAAATACGTAATAATCTTCCGCCTGCTTCCGCTAACAGCATGAGCAACACTAAACTGAGAACAATATAAAAATGATAGTTTTCCCAGCCAAAAGCCAATCCATATAGCAGAGGACCCACTAAAATAATAATCGTTCCGGGAAGCCTTGGTAGTAAGGTACAAACAAGGCCTGTCATCATGATAAACATTGCGGCAAACTTTATAATCAAGGTGTTGTCCTTCCTTAACACATGCTGTCAGTATCATTATAACTATTTAATTCCATATTTATGTAAAAAATATACCGTATACCCAATAAACACTGCCATAATGACCCCGGTATAACTCATTAACTGCAATATAATGTCGAACCTTACGAAACTGCACACTCCTACGGCAGCTCCGGCAAAGCACATTGCCGGCCAATATGACAATCCGGTCAGAATGCTGATCTGTTTTGCATTCACCAGCATGGCCGGCGCCATGGTATTGATAAAGGCGCACAACAAAATAAAATTGAACAGCAGCATACCAAACGCCCCCCAGAAATGACCAACTGCTTGAACCAACGCTAAGGGTCCTTGGGATCCGGTAATAAGAATAACATGAGCCGCCGCCAATGTTATGACTCCTTCAAATAATTTAGCCAGGACAACCATGGCTATTGCCTTATAGCCTTGGCAGGCTAGTTGTGCAGCCGCCTCAACAACTAAAGCTGGACGCATTCCGCCGACATTATAGCCAATTAAAGCACAAACAAGCAACCAATCAACATGCCCTCCCATCGGTACGTTTCTAAATGATGGCACCCCATAGCCATAAAGTGTAATAAAAAGAATTGGCACCAATAACAATGCAACATAATTAGAAATTTTTAATAGTTCTTTACCATATCCGGCAGCCAATAAAGAAAAGGTGATAATACATATCGGCATTCCTAACCACAGAGGAATGCCGGTAACGGTAAACAAAATCCAGCCGGCAAAGTATCCCCCGGTAAGAGCGCTGGCAGGTAGGCAAATCGATAAAATAGTTATCGCCATCACTTTTTTCCCTGAATAACCAAACAATCGTTTAACCACACAAGTTAATTCCAACCCGGTTCTGACGCCAATCCAAGCCGCTAAACCGGCTACTATCGATCCAAATAGAATGTAGGCAAAAACAGAAGTTATATAGATATCCGATCCGATATTTGCAGCCATATCAGGTACTACTGCAATATTGTCGCCCGCGATATGGGCAATGGCAAGATAGATAGCAGTCAACAGCATCCACATGATGATTCACCTGCCTTTGTCGCTATTATGATATTAGAATAGCGATCGGATGGTGAATCAAAAAGGCTGTTGCTTTTTAAGCAACAGCCTTTCAATCAATTAGAATTATTTCGATCCTCTTGTTTTTACAGCCAGGCGCTTGCGATCGGAGATCTCCTTCCAGGTAACCCAAATTGGACTGGCGTTGCAGATGGAAGAATAACACCCACTCGTAAAGCCGATAATCAAAGCTAGAGAGAAAGTCTTAGTCGTCTCGCCGCCAAAGAAATATAAAGCAACAGTAGCAAACAAAACAGTGACAACCGTATAAATAGACCGGGTCATTGTTTGCCAAATGCTGCGATTGACTAAATCCTGAAAGCTCTCCGTCTTACGGTGTGTTTTTAAATTTTCCCGAATTCGATCAAAAATAACAATTGTATCATTAATTGAATACCCTACTATCGTAAGCAATGCCGCAACGAATGTTGCATCCACTTCTTTTTGCAGCAGCGAAAAGATACCCAAAACTACAAGAATGTCATGGACTAACGCTGCAATACCTGATACAGCAAATTTAAACTCAAAGCGATACGTAATATACAGAATCATAATAATCCAGGATATGACTACCGCAAGAATAGCATTTCTGGTAAGTTCCGAACCAATCGTTGCACCCACTTTTTCGACACGGAGCACATCAAAACTGCCGATATTTTGTTGAAAATTATCCAATACTACCTTGCGTTCATTTTCGGAAAGAACCCGCGTCCGAATAAAAACATTTTCAGCCGATTCAGATTGATCCGATAAAGCTAACTGAATCGTACTATTTTCCAGCTGTTCATCCTTTAATACTTCCCGCACCTCTGCCACTGATACCGGGCGGCTGAATTTCAAATCCAATAAAGTTCCGCCTGTAAAATCTATACCTAAGTTAAATCCCTGTACTGCAATTGAAATTAACCCAGGAAGAATAATCAGCGCAGAGAGCAGAAAAAACCAGTACCGCTTACTTATAATATTGAATTTCATTTCATCAGCCCCCTACGCCCCAAAAATTTTGCCATTTTTAAATATATTGGCATGCATCAGCATTCGCAGCATAAATCGTGTAATCGTAATTGCCGTAAACATACTTAAAACAATACCCAAGCCAAGGGTAATGGCAAAGCCTTTTATGGGGCCGGTGCCCAGAAAAAATAAAACAACAGCAGCAAGTAAAGTGGTAACATTGGAATCAAATATCGTCGCAAAAGCGCGAGTAAATCCCGCATCCATAGCAGTCCGCAGCGTTTTTCCTGCCCGGTATTCCTCTTTAAAGCGCTCAAAAATCAGCACATTGGCGTCAACTGCCATCCCTAATCCCAGAATAATGCCGGCTATACCCGGCAAGGTCAGTGTTGCATTCAGCATTCTCAAGGAAACCAGCAAAAGCATCAAATACAAAATCAAAGCAATATTAGCAACAAATCCGGATAACCGATAAAAGAATAGCATAAACAGGACAATAAATGCGATCCCAATCTCAAAAGCAAATATACTTTTCGCTTTCGAATCCTGCCCTAATGTCGGTCCTACTGTTCTGGTTTCCAGAACCTCAACTTTTACCGGCAAAGAACCGGAACGCAGCAAAATTGCTAAATTCTGCGCTTCCTCAATCGAACGGTTGCCGGTTATCACAGCTTTCCCGCCGGAAATGGGTTCTTCAACCACCGGGCTGGTAAGCACCTGCTTGTCCAATAAAATAGAAATATGCTTGCCGACATTTTTTGCTGTCAAATCAGCAAACTTTTTTCCACCTTCGTTTGAAAATTCCAGAGAAACCAAATTACGTTTGGACTGATCAATTTGCGCTTTCGCATCTTTCAGATCACTACCGGTCATCACCGTAATGTTGCTCTCATCCTGAAACTCAAGCAATGCGGTTTTCCCCAGCATTTCAATCGCCTTATCAGGATCTTTAACCCCAGGAAGCTCAACAATAATCCGTCGCTCTCCCTGCCGTTGGATCACTGGTTCGGTAAGACCTAGTTCATTTACCCGCCGTTCAATGATCTTAACCACCCGCTGCACGGCATCTTCATCCACTTTGGCCTCAGGCGTATCCACCGCTTCCAGCACAACGTGAGTGCCTCCTTGCAAATCAAGCCCTTGTTTCAGCGAATTTGCCAGGGGCGAAATACAATAGCCAAAAACGGCTAATACCGCAACGACTACTGCAATAAAACCAGACAATTTCCCCCATCTCAAAGATGTCTCCCCCATTCTTCTCTAATCCTAACATATATAGTCATTATAACTAGAATGTTATGGCAATGTCAACGAACTACAATAAACGGTTTCCATTAATAACCAAACCAAAGCGGCATTCTAAAAATTCAGCAGCCCTGCGGCACATAACCATTCGTGCCAAAAAAATTTCGAAGTATTCCATGACCGGACATATTTTAGTATCAATAGTCAATTCTAATGTAATAGTACGCGCCACTTTGTCTACCAGAAGAATACTGCATTCGGCAGCATAATTCACCCGGTCATGAATTTCAAAGGTAGCAAAATCCTTATTAGTAACACGTGTGCGATATACATCCGATTTATCGGCTAAAATTAAAGCGGAAGCTACATGATTGACAGCGTTGCCTCTTTCTTCTTCATGGTTGCCAACGGCTGAAATGACCAAAGCAATTTCCTCCGGCGGCAATTGAAGCCGGGATAAAATATGATGGGCCATAACTGCACCAGTGCCGCCATGATTAAACCGGTTAACCATATTGGCAATATCATGGATATATCCGGCAATAGCAGCAATCTGGCAATCCCGTTCGCTATAATCCAACTGCTGCAGAATCTCGTATGCCCGATCAGAAACAATCGCCGCATGGCGTTGACCGTGTTCCGTGAATCCTAACTGTCCTAAATACAAAGTGCTGCGGTTTAGATAAACACTGACTTCATGATCTTTTTTTAATTCCGCCACCGTAATAATAGGCATATGGAATCCTCCTCACAATTGCTATGAAGGTAGATGCAAAAAAACTAACAGCAGAGAACCAGTTTCGGGAAAGTGCTCTTTCCCCGTAGAGTAAAGGCAAAATGTAATGACAGTTACATTTTGCCTTTACCACAACTTAATATGCCCGCTTCCGTTAGTAAAAAATGCACCGGCCGATCATGTTTAGCAGTTGGAAGGTTGGTCAAAACATAAGATTGCCAGCAAACGCCAATCAAAACAGCTGAGGAAGCCTGCGGCAGAAAACGGTCATAATAACCGCCGCCCATACCTAAGCGGTTGCCAAAAACATCAAAAGCCACTCCCGGAATAAGTATCAGTTCAATGTTCCCGGGAGCAATAAATTGTAACCGATTGGGAGCAGGAACTTTCAGGCCGAACCGGCCTTCTGTCAGTTCACTCATATTGCTGATAAGTGCTGCATCCATCAAGCCCGGAGTTTCCCTTAAATAAGGAACACAAATCGATTTGCCATTTCCCCAGGCATGGGAAATAATTGCTTCCGTTTGCGGCTCGTCCGGCATTGACAAATATATCATTACCGTTTTTGCTTGCTGATACAAAATCCAATCGAATAAGTGCCGTGCCATACATTGGCTGCTTTTTTCAACAACTGCCGCAGCAAGCGAGCGGCGAGCAGTCAGTAAATCCTGCCGCAGGTTAATTTTCGCTAGGGTAGTTGAATCCAATGACATTCTGCGACAATTATTTATTTGTACCATTTTTAGCAGTACTCTGATGACTGGCAACGGCAGAACGGGATATATCGATTTCAACCTTTTCGGTAACTTTCAGCGTTACCATTTTGTCCGTAAGGGCAGTAATCGTACCATGAACTCCACCGATGGTAACAATACGATCGCCCTTTTTTAAACTGTCCAGCATTTCGCTGCGCTTTCGCTGTTCTTTCTTCTGGGGTCGATACAGCAAATAGTAAAAAATTACCACCATCAAAATAATTGGTCCGTATTGAACCAGTGTAGTAATTACGTCAGGGGACAATTCTGGCAATTAACTCAACCTCCTAATATTTAATCTTTCTTCTATTCCACATATTCCAGCTAAATCCTCTTTAGTACGATTGATATTGTTCCCAGAACTCCTGCCGGAAAGAAACAAATCTGTCATCTAAAATAGCCTGTCGCATTTTTCGCATAAAATTCAGCAAAAAATACAAATTATGAGTAGTCGTTAATCGTAAGCCAAAAATTTCATTTGTCTTAAGAAGGTGCCGGATATAGGCACGAGAAAAATTCCGGCAGGTATAACAGTCACACTCCGGCTCTATCGGGCGAAAATCCCGGGCATATTCGGCGTTTTTCACAACTAACCGTCCTCTTCCGGTCATAACCGTGCCATTGCGAGCAACCCGGGTTGGAAATACGCAATCAAACATATCAATACCGCGCATTACACCCTCTACCAAACAATCCGGTGTGCCTACTCCCATAAGATAACGGGGTTTATTTTCCGGTAATTGAGGTACCGTATGCTCAAGAAGCTCATACATCAACGGTTTTGGTTCTCCGACACTCAGTCCGCCAATCGCATAGCCGGGAAGATCCATTGCAACCAATGCCTGAGCGCTCATTGTTCTCAGTTCTTTATACATTCCGCCCTGAACAATACCAAATAAACCTTGGTCCTTTCTGGTGTGTGCTGTCTGACAACGTTCAGCCCAGCGGGAGGTACGCTCAGTCGATGCTTTGGCGTATTCGTATTCAGCAGGATAAGGTACACATTCATCGAAAGCCATGATAATATCCGCCCCTAGGGCCATCTGAACTTCCACGGCTTTTTCCGGTGACAGGAAGTGCTTTGACCCGTCAAGGTGGGAACGAAAAGTAACCCCTTCCTCCGTGATTTTTCGCAAAGGGCCTAAACTAAAGACCTGAAAACCACCGCTGTCCGTTAAGATTCCACGGTCCCACTGCATAAATTTATGAAGGCCACCAGCTTCTGCCACCAGCTCATGGCCGGGGCGGAGATAAAGATGATACGTATTACTTAAAATAATTCCTGCTCCCATTTGTTTGAGTTCATCCGGCGACATCGCTTTTACTGTTGCCTGCGTACCCACCGGCATAAAGATAGGTGTGTCAAAAACCCCGTGAGGTGTATATAAACGGCCGGCCCTGGCTCCGGTTTTCGAACAGCGTTTAACAAGTTCGTATGCTATAGTCAATCTGACTCCTCCCTTATATCAGGTTTTCATTCACGCTGCCCTGAATTAATAAATAAACATAGCGTCACCGAAACTAAAAAAGCGATATTGCTGCCGTACAGCTTCATGATATGCAGCCAATACCTTTTCCCGGCCGGCAAAAGCACTAATCAGCATCAACAATGTAGATTTAGGCAAATGAAAATTTGTTACAATTGCATCGATACATTTAAATTGATAACCCGGATAAATGAAAATATCTGTCCAGCCGCTTTTTGCCTCAACAAGCCCTGCCTGATTCGCGACAGTTTCTAATGTCCGAATTGCTGTGGTTCCCACCGCAATAATGCTGCCGCCCTGATGCTTGGTTTCATTAATCAAACTGGCGGTATCGGCAGAAATTGAGAAATACTCCCGATGCATAACATGCTGCGTAATATCATCCACATTAACCGGCCGAAAAGTACCCAGTCCCACATGCAACGTTAAAAAGGCCAAATTTACTCCCTGATTTTTTATCCGGGTCATGAGCTCCCGGGTAAAATGCAAACCGGCAGTAGGTGCAGCAGCAGATCCCCGTTCCCTGGCATAGACAGTTTGATAGCGATTTTTATCTTTTAATTGTTCCTTGATATACGGAGGCAACGGTGTTTCTCCCAGTTTATCCAAGATTTCCTCAAAAATTCTTTTAAAATGAAATTGCACAATTCTCCCGCCGAAATCTGTAGTGGACAGCACTTCGCAGCTCAATTCATCACTAAAACGGATTACCGTTCCCGGCCGGGCCCGCTTTCCCGGTTTCACCAAAGTCTCCCATTCATCCCCGGATTTTCGAGTTAAAAGAAAAACTTCAATTTTTCCACCCGTATCCACCTTAGTTCCTAACAAGCGAGCCGGTATTACTTTTGTATCATTAAAAACCAGGGTATCCCCTGGTTTTAAATATTCCGGTAAATTGTAAAAGTTTCGATGGGATATAGCTCCGGTCTGCCTATTAAACGCCAGCAGCCGGGAATGATCCCGAGGATCGCAGGGATGCTGGGCAATCAAATTCTCCGGTAAATCATAATCAAAATCGGATAGCAACATCAAACTAGACTCCTTTAAACTTAATATATTTTTATAATATCCACACCTTGGTAATAGTGTCTCAATATCTCTTTAAAATATGTAGTATCGCCTTTGGGGGCTCTATCAGCCATTACTTTGGCACCCCATTGAGATAATCCAAGACCATGTCCCCAGCCAAATCCATTGAATACAATTGTTTCACCAGGGCGTCCAGTAAGACGATGCACAGTATCTTTATCATTTAAAAATTCTTTTTCCTGACTGGCCGGTACATTCACTTCGATCTTTTTCTTTTCGTGATCACCGGTATTATCCGTAATCTGAACCTCAATCGCTTTTGGTACCGGAGTAACGATACTAATATCAAACAAAGTACTATCAAGTGTAAGGATGCTTCGCAGCTTATTACCCGATATCTCGACCATCCCCGCTGTTCCCATAATCCGAACAGTTTTAATCCGCCCGGAAATTCCCCGGTCAAATGCACTGACAGGCGGAGAAGTAAGCTTCGATAGTTGAAAAGCCTGCAAGCTGCCAATACTATAGCCATACCGTCGCATTATTCCTTCAAATTCCGTCGGCGTAAATTGCTTTGTCCACTTAAAATGAGGTGTGTTTTGATCTTCATCAACTACGCCGCGAAGGTAAGGTTGGTAAGTGCCCCAGACATTTTCACTGTCTTCCGTGTACCCACCGGAATTGCTGTGAAAATAGGCAGCAATCAGTTTCCCTTGATAAAGCACTGCCTGTCCGTAAGTATCATTAACGGCTTGTATAGCACCACTTGCTTCACTTTCCAACCCGCCGTACAACTGGCAATCTGTAGTAGAACAAACATCATATCCATCCGCCTGATGTTTGCCCAAATTGTACAATGCATATGTTCGGGCCGCCACTGCCTGAGCCTTTACCGCTTCCAACGGCCATTCGGGAGACACTTCCCTGGCGATAACTCCATATAAATACTGTTCCAGCGGTAAGGTATTCACTACCGTTAATCCATTTTTCCCTTGGGTCTGGTGAATGGTAATCTGGCCGCGATAACGGCGTTTATTGACTTCAACAAAATGTTCACCATCTTGATTTTTTAGCCTGACAGTGATGTTCTTACTGGGCTCTACCACCCCGTTAATGGCTATACCATCTTCCCGAATCGCTACATTCACCTTTTCCTTGGCAGTAAATTCTTTAATAATCTCCTTGGAACCAGCATTCAAAATTGCATAATCAGCATCCGACGAAATGATAATATTAGGCTGATTCGACCAAATACCGACCCGTATAGCAGGCTCGGCGGAAAAGCTGGATTGCTGCTCAATTATTCCTTTAGCGGCTGAAACCGGCGTTAAGAGAAACAGTAAAAAAAAGGTTAGGAGAAAAGGCAATAAAAAAAATATCGATTTTTGTTTCAATATGATTCTCCTCTCTGTTAGCGGTGAGAAATCAAATTAATGATAATCGTAAGAATAATACTAAGAAAAATACAAGTAACAACGGGAAAATAGAAATGAATTTTTTCCCCCTCAAGCTGAATATCTCCCGGTAAATTCCCAAAATGGAGAAACCTTCCGCCAAAGTAAAGCACACTACCGACAATAATCAGTATTATACCAATAAGAATCAAGGTTTTAGCAAAAGAATCAAATCCAAACACAACGACATTCACTCCCTGTCGCAGGAATCGCCGTACTTTATCCCAAGGTGTAAATATGCAGCTTTAGTTGCAACTCTTCCCCGGGGAGTGCGGTTCAGGAATCCCTGCTGCAATAAAAATGGCTCATATACATCTTCAATCGTCTCCGTTTCCTCGCTAATCGCGGCCGCCAATGTATCCAAGCCTACAGGACCGCCATTAAACTTTTCAATAATTGTCAGCAGCATCATTCTATCGGTAATATCCAATCCCAGTTTATCCACTTCCAGCATCGCTAAAGCCTTGTCGGCAATATCGACAGTAATAATGCCATCACCGGCAATCTGAGCATAATCCCGCACTCGCTTCAGCAGGCGATTGGCAATCCGGGGCGTTCCCCGGGAACGTTTGGCAATTTCCCAAGCTCCCTGTTCCTCAATAGCAATCGTAAGAATCTCAGCCGCTCTTTTAACGATGCACACCAACTGCTCCGGTGTGTAATATTCCAACCGGGAGATTACGCCGAAACGATCCCGTAATGGTGATGCTAAAGCACCGGCTTTAGTCGTAGCCCCCACTAATGTAAACGGTGGAAGATCCAGACGAACGGATCGGGCACTTGGCCCTTTCCCGATAATAATATCTAGAGCATAGTCCTCCATTGCTGCATACAATATTTCCTCAACATTATGTGATAAGCGATGGATCTCGTCGATAAACAGTACATCCTTGTCACCAAGATTTGTCAGCAAAGCCGCTAAATCTCCTGCCCGCTCAATAGCCGGTCCAGAGGTAACGCGAAAATTCACACCCAACTCATTGGCAATTATACCTGCCAGCGTGGTTTTACCTAAGCCGGGAGGTCCGTACAACAATACATGATCCAAGGCATCACCCCGGGATAGTGCGGCCTGTACAAAAATCGAAAGGTTCTGTTTTACTTTATCCTGACCAATATATTCTACCAGCCGCCGTGGCCGCAGACTGTATTGCCAGCCATCGTTATCCTGCTCATGGCCGGTAATAATCCGTTCCTCCATACTTACCTCCTGCCAAACTCTTTAAGGGTTAACTTGATTAATTGTTCCACTGAATAGCCTTTCTTTCCCAGCTTTTGTAATTCAGGTCCGATTTCTGCTTGGCTATACCCTAAACTAATCAGTGCTTGAGCGGCTTGGGACAAGGGATCATCCTTGCCATCCCATTCTCCTTCATCATCCGGTGCCGTTTCTGCTTCGCCGCCGCTGCCAACCTTATCTTTCAATTCCAGCACTAATCGTTCCGCAGTTTTTTTGCCAATACCGGGGATTTTTGTTAACATTGCCAAATTTCGGCTGCCGATGGCCAAGCGAAACTCATTAGGAGTAATGGACGATAAAATTCCCAGTGCTCCTTTCGGTCCAATCCCGGCAACTGATGTAAGCTGTAAAAACAGCTGATATTCATCTTCCGAAGCAAACCCATAGAGCAGCAAAGCGTCTTCCCGAACATGCAAGTAGGTAAACAAGGACGCCTCTTTACCCACGGTCAGCTTTTTCAGTGTAGAATTGGCAATAAAAACCCGATAGCCAACTCCCTGTACATCAATAAAACAATAATCAGCAAATAAATGTGACACGCGGCCACGTACATAGCCAATCATCGCAAACACCTCAGTCCCCGATTGATCGACAGGGAATGCGTGGTACATATAGCAATTGCCAGTGCGTCCGCTACATCATCAGGATGAGGCTTATCCGGCAAATTCAACAATCGCTGGGTCATGTAAATCACTTGTTCCTTCGTTGCCTTACCATAACCGACTACCGACTGCTTCACTTGCAACGGGGTGAATTCAGCAATTGTGATGTCGTTTTGCGCTGCTGCCAATAAAATAACACCGCGAGCCTGTCCCACAGCCATTGCCGTACGCACATTTTTATTAAAGAAAAGCTGTTCAACTCCCAGTACGTGCGGCTTATATTTTTTTATTAATGCATCAATGGCGTTATAAATTATTACCAGGCGATTCGCTGCCTGCATTGATGAACTGGTAATTACCGCGCCCTGATCGACTGCCCGTAAATGGCTTCCTTTCAACTCAACCAGTCCATAACCGCAAATCGCCGTACCCGGATCAATTCCTAGAGCTAACATCAAAGCAACCTCCCTTATTAGGTTACTTCGACAACTTCCTAAACAATCCCTTTTTATCCTGCCAGAAGTCCCATAGCGTTCTAACATACCGGCAGTAAACAAGCTTGCCGCTAACCAGCAAAAAATAGAGGGATTTTACCCCTCTATTTTGATTGCAGTCCTTCTAATGTACGTAACAACTCTTCCCTTGATTTTACAACCATGCCGCGTTTCAATTCTTCCACATCCTGCGGATGAAGCTTGTCCACCGCAATTTTCGTTACTTCCTTCACAATAGCTTTGGAACCGGGTTTGCCGTTAAACACAGCTACATATCCATCCTTAATCCCAATAAACATATTGTTCGCATGCTCACGGCAATAGCTATCCACTTTTAGGCTCATCACGACTTCGTGATTGTCGAATTTATCAATATTCCACCCCGAGTACATTTTCTGAACCTGAAAATAATTTAAACCAATCAGACTATCCGTCGCCTTCGTACGCAATTCTTCTTCATCGTTGCATTTCAAATATAGTATTCGCTGAACAATATCGGTATCTGCTGAAATTTTAATTTTTGTGTCCTGCTTAACAACCTCAGCTTCCTGGGGAATTAATGACCTATTTCCCTCCCCGTCCGGCACATGCAAAAAGTAATAGCAGACAAATCCTGCTGCCAATACCACTCCGGCCAAAGTTATTGTCATCCGCTTATTCACTTTAAAAAGTGGCAACATTGAAAACAACTCCTCATTTTCACGTTGCCACCATTATTACCAAAAAATACAAATCTTATACAAATTTTATACAAATTGAAACTATAGCAAATCCTCAGGGACATCAAAATTACCGTAGACTTCCTGAACGTCATCGTGTTCTTCCAACATCTCTACCAGCTTTAACAGTTTTTCTGCATCTTCACCGCTAAGTTCCACCATTGTATCAGGAACCATCGTAATTTCCGCGACTGAAGTTTTTATACTGTTCTGTTCAAGCGCTGCCTGCACCGTCTCAAAACCTCCAGGCTCCACAATTACTTCAAATTCGTCATCATGGGTTTTCATATCTTCGGCTCCGGCCTCCAATACAATCATCATGAGTTCTTCTTCCTCAGCCCCGGTTTCTTTGTCGATAACAAATACCCCTTTTTTCTTAAACATCCAGGATACGCAGCCTGACTCTCCCAAATTTCCGCCATATTTCGTAAAGAGATGGCGCATATCTGCAGCAGTACGATTGCGATTGTCAGTCATAATATCAACAATAATCGCCACTCCACCGGGGCCATACCCTTCATACGTTAATTCATCATAGTTGCTGCCGTCCAGTGCGCCAATGCCTTTTTGAATGGCCCGCTGAATATTTTCTTTTGGAACATTGTTCTCTTTTGCCTTCTGCAGCGCTAATTTTAATCGCATGTTTCCCGTAGGGTCACCACCGCCAATTCGAGCGGCTACTGTAATTTCTCGACCGATTTTAGTCGTAATCTTACCGCGTATCGCATCCATTTTCCCTTTTTTGTGTTTAATATTAGCCCATTTTGAGTGTCCCGACATATATTTGTTCTCCTCCTCCACACAATCTAAGACAGGCAATATTTTAGCATACTTAGAGTTGTTACGCAAAGTATCGCTGCTTTCTACTCCCGATGCCAGTGAACTCCCGATTGAACTTCAGCTGCAGCGAATTCATTTTCACCTGCTGTAATCGCTTTTGCCGACTTTGAAAAGTTTTCCACTAATTTCCCGGTTACTTTCATGTTTGTCAGTACTCCGGGACCGCCGACACAACCACCTTCACATGCCATGCCTTCAATAAAATTAATATCTGATTTTCCTGATATAATTTGTTGAATTGCCGTCATACAATTTTGTAAACCTTCACAGCTTTGCGGCCTTATATCTGTCCCCGGAGCAACGGTGTCCACCATATCCATTACGGACTGCATTACGCCCCCGGCCTTGGCAAAAGAGTTTCCATCCCGTGAAGCACTCGTTTCAAACACCGCTTCATTGATTTTAGCCATGTTTAGACCCGCACCTACCATCATACAAGCCAGCTCTTCAAAGGTAATCACATAATCAATAATACCCTCATATTGTTCGGCTTCGGCTTTTTTTGCAGTACAAGGCCCGACAAACACCACCACTGCGTCCGGCTCTCTCTGTTTTACAACCTTTCCTATAGCAATCATCGGTGACACAGTAGTAGAAACACTGTTAGTTTCTGCCGGCAAATGTTTACCAATCATGGAAACAAAAGCCGGGCAACAGGAAGTAGTCATGTATTTTCTTTGCCGGGGAACAGAAGCGGTAAACTCTTTGGTTTCTTCCAGTGTAACAATATCGGCTCCCAATGATACTTCCGCCACAGCATAAAAGCCCATTTTTTTCAATGCTTCCACTACTTGACTTGGTTTTACTTTAGCACCGAACTGACCAATAAAAGCCGGAGCTAAAACCGCGTATACCTTTTTTCCGGCTTTGATTGCCTGAATCAGTTGAACAATAGCCGAGCGATCACTAATGGCGCCAAAAGGACAAGCAGTTTTACAACTGCCGCACTGAACGCATTTATCATAATCTATTTCAGCGCAGCGATCTTTCCCGGCTTTGATTGCACCAAGATCGCACGCACTCTCACAAGGACGATTTACTTCAATAATGGCTCCATAGGGACAAGACTTTTTGCACATCCCGCATTCGACACATTTATTTTTATCAATGTAGGCACGATTCTGTACCACCATAATCGCCTGCTTCGGACAACTATTGATGCAATGATGCGCCAGACAATTGCGGCAGGCATTTGTAACGATAAATTTGTCAATCGGACATTGATCGCAAGCTACCGGCATAATGTTAATGACCGGCATATCGGCAATCTTGCCCCTCAAAGCATTTTCAACCGCTTCGTTAATTTCCAGGTCAGATGGCTGACTGAGCGCCAGTTTAATACGTTCTTTTAGCACTGCACGTTCTTTATACACGCAACAGCGATACCGCGGTCCCTCTTCCGTTACTACTGTATACAAAATACTATCGACATCCTGCTTGAGCTTCGCTTCAAAAGCCAGGCGGGCAATTTCTGTCAAAACTCTGCGGCGTAACTTGACAACTTCAGTTACTTGCGGCATATTCATCCCTCCAACAAACTCCAATTATTTTCTTTGAATATTATACTTTATGATTTCCATCAATTTATCCGGCGTCACTCCGGATATTAATTCTCCATTTATTTTTACATTTGGTCCTTTTCCACAAGCCTTTAAACAGCTGGAGCCCCGCAAATCAATATTGGCTTTTACATCTTCCGGCAGACCTTCAATCATTTCAATTAAATCCTGAGATCCTAATAAATAACACGCAGAGCCTACACAAACTTCTATTTTTAACATTGTCATCTAGATACACCTCCAAAATGTCAAAACCATTCAATATTTACATGTTTCCCTTTTGCTTGAAGCTCTGCCTGCAATTTTGACAGAACTTGCGACTTTATATTAATTTCGAAAGGAAAATTAGGATTTTGGTGGGCTGGATTTACCGCTTTACCAGCAAAAATTTCAATATAGTCGGCCTCCAGCAACATCCGCGTTAATAAAGTTGCTCCATCAAATTGCTTATCGACATAAACTAGTTCAGAGTCATTGATTCGCTCCAATACAGCATTTAAAGTCAAAATCCCTTCTGTGACTAAATCAATCCCTTTTACATGAGCTATCGGCGGTATCTTTTCATTATAACAAGACAAGTCTACCAATAATGATTTGCCAAGCTCCCTGCTGACAATATTGGCAGTCGTTCCTCCCGACACTATCTTCTTCCCGGATTTTCTCATAAATCTTTTTACAACTTCGCGATCATCCGCGGGATTCACCGGCGGGCCGGTAAGTAATGTCAACCGGCGGGCTTTTCGTAGTTTAACAGTTACTACCGTCGAATCATCACCCGGTAATCCCAAATAATATCCCTGACAGCAATTTATAATTTGTTCGCTTATATAGCTGGCACTACTCTCTTGTGCACAAATTTGGCGAAGCTGTCCGGCTATGCCCTTCCAGCCCCAGCCAAGTTTCAGTAACCCGCCAACCCCTGCATGAATCACTCCGTCGCTGACTGCCACTACAATATCATTCTCCCGCAGTTGACGGACGCCGACCCCAACGATTTTCCCACTGATATTCTTTTTTTCTACCGGAAAAGGAATCACTTTCCCATCCCGTATCAAAAAAGAATTAGGACAATCGAACTCCACAATAGTAGCTAAACCAGCCGGCGAAATTTTTATAATATGAAGTGTCGAATAGGCTATTTTTCTCTGCTGGCAAACCGGAAGTGTATCAGCAATGGTACTTACCACATCAACAAGCGGAATACCTCGCTGTAACATGGAAGATGCGATTTTCGTTGTTAATGTAGCCAAAATATTAGCTTTTACACCGCTTCCCAGCCCGTCTGACAGCACAATGATATTACCCTTGGGAGTCTGGGTTAAAACAACCTTATCACCGCATAATTCCTCCCCATCCTTAGACAGCTGTGCAATTCCCACTTCAGCATGAAGTTGGCTCATGAGCTTTCCTCCTTGCCTTTCAGTAACCACATCAATTCCAATAATGCCGACTTGGTTTCAGCCGTAGTTTCGCCAAGCAACCCAGCGATTTCCTGTGCCACATGCATTTGCTTATTAATAATTTCAGTAGATTTCTCCACCGTTTCTTCTTTCATCTTTTCCCATTCTTGAGCTCGTCTTTCCCGCTCGGTTACATCGGAAATAAAACCAATCACTAAGCCATGTTCCGGAACAGGTATAATCATTTGCTCGGTAACGATGCCGTAGCTGGGGTATTCCACCCGTGTACCAATCGTTTTTTTACCTGAATCAGCTGCTTCCAGAAAGTCGGAACAGTCGATAAATTCAAACAGATTTTCGCCTTTTTCCATCAGCTTTTCACTGCTAAACATCCGCTTTATCGCTGGATTAATATCCTGAATCACCATTTTTTTACTGACTACTATGATTCCAGTATCTGAATTTTCCACAATCAAATTGGCAAACGACTCTGCTTTCGATCGCATATAGGGAATGCACATTTCTGTCTCAGCCACTCCCCTGAACACCGCAATTGCTTTTTCGCGACAAGTATTATAACCACAAGCGCCGCAATTTTTTTCATCAGCCCGGGTAAATTTACCCGTCTGCTGAAGAATCAACCGGATTTCATTTTCACTGGGCTCAGGATTGACCACCGGAGTAGGTGTATATTTACAAGTAAAATCGAGAGTAGCCGGTATTTTAATGGCTGTTGTACCGCCTTTATAGCGGTTTGCATATTCAATCACTTGTAACCTTCTAAGGGGAATTGAGTGCTTACTGCCGCTTGCCGGTCCGCCTATGCAGCCGCCGATGCAAGAAAAGGCTTCAATAAAGCGTGGCGCAATTTCCCGCTTGGCTAAACTATCAAAAACTTCAATACATTTTTCAATGCCATCAACAGCAATGATTTCCGTGTCGAGAGTATCATGATTCATAAAAGATTTTAAGATACCGCCAGCCACTGGGAAATAGCGGGCATTCCCCAAAGGCTGAGGGATAAACGGTTCTATAACAGGGTGCACATTACTTTGGTTCATCCACTGCCGCAGTTGGGCAAACGTTATGACAGCGTCAACAGCACCTTTTTCCCTTTTTTCAGTCTGCTCAACAAACTTGGCATTGCAAGAGCCAGCAAAGACAACAAATGCATCTTCTCCATACTTTCGTTTCAGCAGCAATCCATTGGCCATCATGGGAGATACAATCGGAGCTAGATTGCCCACTAAATCAGGATAATATTTTCGGATCATATTGACAATAACCGGACAGTTGGAGGAAATAACAGTAGAATGTGCTTGTTTTAATAACTGTCGATATAACATTGATAACACCTGAGCTCCAACTGCCGATTCCTCTACTGCGCTAAAGCCTAATGCCTTGATAGTCGCTACCAATCGATCCGGCGTGTAGTCGGAAAATATGCCTACAAAGGAAGTAGCCATACTCAGAATTACTTTACGCCCGCTGGCAATCGCCTCTTTTATCGCCGGTACATGTGAATTGACGCGTTTGGCGTGCTGGGGACATTCTACAATACATTTACCGCAAAGTATACATTTATCCTCTAATACTCTTGCCAGCCCATTTTTTATACCAATAGCTTTAACCGGACATGCCCGTAAACAACGATGACAATCTTTACAATTCACTTTACGTGTATTAATTATTTGCATAGTATTCGCTCCAAAACTTTTTGCTTAAAAATTTCTGCGGCGTTCTGTTGTGAAACATGAGTGATTATTTCGTCATCAATCTTAACGACAACACCTTCCGTGCAATGTGCCTGACAAAATTCGCCCATGATCTCAACCATTCCCTCAACATGATATTTTGCTAATAGTTCTTTAAACTCATTTACAACACCATAAGCACCCCGTAAGTGACAGGCACTTCCAAAACAAATTGCTATCTTTACCATAGTACACCTCATCGGACTGATATTAAATAATTAACTAAATTCAATGGTATCATGATAATAGTACTTGTTCAATATTTAATTTCTTCAACGATAACCGCAAATAAATACAGGCCTTTAGCAAACAAAAACCTAAAAAGGCTTCCGATTACTCAGAAGCCTTCATTTCTAATCTGGTGGGGTTAACAGAACTCGAATCTGTGACCTCTACGATGTCAACGTAGCGCTCTAACCAACTGAGCTATAACCCCTTAAGCATTAATTATTATATTACGGTAAACAAAACTTGTCAAGGATTAATATATAATATGATTTGCAATAACCAAACGCTGAATTTGGTTGGTTCCTTCATAAATTTGCATGATTTTGGCATCACGCATGCATTTTTCTACCGGATATTCTTTAGAGTAACCATAACCGCCCATCACTTGTACAGCATCAGTAGTCACTTTCATCGCCATATCGGCGGCAAAACATTTCGCAATAGCCGATTCTTTCGCATAAGGCACCCCTTGATCTTTCAACCAACAGGCTTTATATACCAATAGACGGGCCGCTTCAATCTGCATTGCCATATCTGCAATCATTGCCTGCACCAGTTGAAAAGAAGCAATCGGCTTCCCAAATTGTTCCCGTTGTTTTGAGTATTTAACCGCTAAATCAAACGCTGATTGGGCCAGTCCGACAGAGACTGCCCCTACCAAGGGACGAGCAGCATCTAAAGTCTTCATGGCGATTTTAAAGCCTTCCCCTTCACGACCAATCCGGTTAGCAGCAGGAACGCGTACATTATCAAAGACAAGTTCACATGTGTTGGAAGCGCGAATACCCATTTTTTCTTCTTCTTTACCGATCGTAAAACCAGGTGTATTTTTTTCTACTATAAAAGCAGTTAAACCGCGAATCCCAGCATTTTTGCGTGCATTCGCAAAAATAACAAAAATTTCAGCCAACCCACCATTAGTAATAAAGCATTTTGTTCCATTTAATATATAGTCTTCGCCATCTTTTATAGCTGATGTAGCCACTGCACCAGCATCCGAACCTGCTCCAGGTTCGGTAAGGGCGAAAGCGGCCAGTTTTCCGTTATTAATAACCGAAAAAAACTTTTCTTTTTGTGCTTCGGTTCCCATAATCACGACCGGATATGCAGCTAGCGCATTAGCTGCCGCACTTGTAGCAACACCGGCGCAGCCTTTACTCAATTCTTCGTAAATCAAGGCAAGCGAAACCGAATCCAGACCAGGTCCATCATACTCTTCGGGAACAACTAAATTCAACAAACCAGCCTCATCAAACTTATCCAACAAGCCTGATTTCATTTTCCCTTCTTTATCCATCTCCAATGCAAACGGGCTGATTTCCTTTGCCACAAACTCCTGCGTCATTTTTTTTAGAGCCAATTGGTCAGGGGTAAGATTGAAATCCATGCTTTTCCTCCTTATCTTCCAAAAAGTCCTAGAAATAAGTATACCGCATAATAATTTTTTTGTTAACACTTATAACAAAATTTTTCTACATAAATGATAATTATTTAAGCAGCAGCCTTGCGCCAATCGCTAATAATAGTAATCCCGCTGCCTGATTCCAACCGCAAGGAATGCGTTCAAGACCAAATCCTCCGAAATGATCAATCAGAACAGCCATCAAAACCTGTCCCACAATGATCGCCGTCGTGGCATTTGCCACACCAACCTTAGGAATGCTTGCCGCAACCAAATAAATAATAAAAACACTAATAACTCCGCCTAAATAAGTGTACCAAGGCGCTTGCGGCAAAGCCCCCAAATTTCCCTTTCCCATCCGGCCGATAAACAGCACCATCATTAATAACACAGTTCCTATAATATGAACGACAAAAGTGGTTTCCAGCAAACCAATCACTTTACTTAACGCCGAATTTAATGACCCCTGAACTGCCATTAATATTCCGGAAATCAGAGCTAACACCAAAGCCATTACATTCGAGGAAATATCCAATACGCACACACTCCTTACGTTATAATAAAATAACTCGTTTTAGTATGTGCGCAAAAGTATAACTATACCGCTTTATAAAACTTGTGATGAAAGCCAATTAATAACAGTATCGGTTGCTTGTTCGGAGTGATGAAGAAATTGATGGTCACCCCCATCAATTACGGTTAATTGTTTTGGGCTTAAAATTTTTTCCCATAACATTTTTGCTTTGCAAACTGGTACAATAGCATCCTGACTACCGTGAATAATCAGTACAGGAATGGGTGGCAGCGATTTTGCCAAGCGCAGTAAATCAAAGTTTTCAAAATCCTTGACAAAACCCGGCAATAACTGCAAGAATCCCCATTCATCTTCTTTAATTATACTATTACCGGTCCGAAGCATCTCATAATCCTGTCCCAATGATAACCGAAAGGTTTCCTGTAAATCCCATGGCGTCGACCATAAACATAAACCGGCTATTTGTCGATCTGCGGCAGAAAATGCCAAAGCCGCACTGCCTCCCATGCTTCTTCCTAATAATATAATGCAGGGAGCAATAAAGTTGCGACAATAGCCAACAACCGCCGTCAATTCTTTCAATTGACACGATAACATTTCCTGAGGAGTAAAATCAAACCGCAGTACGTATACTCCCAATTTTGCCGCCCGGTTTGCCAGCTTGAAGGCCCGTCCGCCACCTTCTTTCGAGCCGCGAAATCCATGACAGATAATTAACACAGTATCAGAACTGCCGCCTACCGGTTCATGCAGCACGGCCGCCAATTGCTTGCCATTAGCTGAAATACTTAAACTTTTCACGTCTCATTCCTCCAAGCCACAGAATCAACCCGGCAAAGCAAAAATAAATTTGATCAAAAAAAGAAAACAGGCGTCTGCCTGTTAATCCATCACATAAATCGTAATTCGTTGAACCCCAAATTGTAAAGCGTCACTTCGGCTATCAAAGGCCAAGTCAATACTATTGCCCTTTATAGCTCCACCAATATCATCAGCAATAGCATATCCGTATCCTGGAATGTATAGACGCGTTCCCAGGGGAATCACCGCTGGATCGACTGCGACAAGCCCTTTTCGAACTAAATTTCCTCGACAAGTATAATTGGAATTGCCGTCATCATTGCTTGTATAGGCAGAAGCAATCACATTCAACGCTCTACTATATCGGCCTGGTTCTGAACTGGATCGTTCAAGATACATGTAGGTTTCTCTTCCCACAGTACCATCAACTACAAGCCCATTACTCCGTTGGAATTCTTTCACCGCACGTAGTGTAGCGGTGCCAAAAATTCCATCAATGTCACCGTTGAAAAATCCGGCATCTGATAACATTCTTTGGATAATCTGAACATCGTCACCCCGCATACCTACCTTAATCAGTTTGTCCCCCTGCGCGGCAAAAGCAACAGAATTAACCAAAAGTAAAACTAGCGTAAACGCTATCCATAAGTACCCTTTTCTCAATTAAATCACCTCTCTTTTAACGCCTCCGAGGTTAGCTGTCGGGTTAGGGCCAAAGAGAAGAATAGAGAAATAGCCCTTCCGTACGCCGGATTCACCCCTATATTTATATTGGTTCCCCCGTACCGAGACTTAAGTAAAATTTTCACTTAAGTCTATATGGATTCAGCATTGTATTTATTATACTATAAATTATTCATATCGTCAAAATATTTTTCTGACTTTTCAATTAAATTTCTAACAAATTGATAAGATTTTTCGTTACAATCCCAGTCGCTTCAAGTCCTTGTTCTGTTTGAAAACGTCGAACTGCTTCTTCTGTCATTGCACCAAAAATACCATCGGCTCTGGAATCCAAATAACCCAATTCCCGCAGTTTTATTTGTAGCAAAGCGACATCCGAACCGGTCATTTCGTATTTAAGCACTCGTTTAATTTTTACTTTGCGGCCCTCAATTCTTACCTCCGTACCAATCGGCACCCATTCAAACAGTTCTTCTATGTCGCGGTTACGCATACGAATGCAGCCATGACTGGCAAACTGACCAATTGACCAAGGGTTGTTAGTGCCATGAATTCCATAAATACCCCAGGGAACGTTAAGCCCCATCCAACGTGTCCCGAAACCCGATCCCCAATTATACGCTTTCCAAACCACATTCCATTCACCAATCGGCGTCGGCGTATCACTTTTTCCTACGGCAATACGATACTTTTTATACAGTTCTCCGTCACTATGCACTTCCAAAATTCGCTCCGGAATTTTAATCGCAATACTCACCAAACCGACAGGCATCCCGCTAGGCTGATTTTCAATCCCCGCTAATTCTTGTTCATCAATATATTCCAAACCTAAAATTCCGCAAATAATACTCATAATCAGAAAAATAGCAACGCCGCAATATACTCGCGATCGTTTCAATTTCAGCAGTCGAAGACCACTCAACCTATCCCCCCCTACAAACAAATCTTTTTCAATTATATGCAGTCGATGAATTTGATATTATGAGTCCTAATTCGAGAATAAAGATTTTATTAAAAAAACCGGCATTAATAGCCGGTTAGTTTAACGTATACACTTTTATATTTTTGATCCCATAGTCCAGCGCCTCTTGCCGGGTATTGAAGGCTAAATCAATTCGATTCCCCTGAATGGCACTTCCCTGATCGGCAGCAATCGCTTCGCCGTAGCCTTCAACCCAAAGCTTAGTTCCCATAGGAATAATCCGGGGATCAACGGCAACTACACCTTTTTGAATCACTCCGCCCATATAGGTTTGATTTTTCCATTTCCCATTATCAAGGGGTCCTGACGCATAAGCGGTAGCTGTCATATCCATTACCCGCCGATAGTTTTCTGGTGCTCCTGTCAGTGAATTGTTTTCCATCTCGACACTCGGTGTCAATATATTTGCTTCTTTTAACAATAAAGAAAGAATATCAACTTCATCCTTATGAGCAACCAGCTGCTCTTCAATCCGCTGTCCCAATTTCTGGCGTATGCCTTCTTGGGCAACCGAAATAATATTACTACTAACTGCCGTGGCCATAATATTTCCTTGTTCTTTTTTCCCTAAAGCATTTTGTGCAACAGCGCTAATTAAAGCATCGGTTTTACCCTGATCCAGTTGTTGTTTTATCTTAATCAATTCCTGTACGTTTGAAATTCTCGAATTCTGGGCAGCAATTTGCACTAATGAATCTTCTAACGATGAAGCATATGCTTGCGATACCGTAGGATAAAAAATGTTCAAAGCCAGCATCATTGCAATCATTACATTCTTTTTCATAAATAGCCCCTTTCAGCCGTATTTACCTTCCTATTTTACCATGTAGTTAACATAAATAATATCGGTAAATTTAGCAAAAAGCCTCCAAGCACCGAAGCGCCCGGAGGCTCACTTATTAGAGTATTCTTTTAACGCTAAAACGCCGATAACTTTTCTCACTGAACTCGGAAGGAATTAAACAAACAGCTAATATAAATTTACCCACCTACTTTGCTAATTCATAAAGTGTTTCCGCTAAAACATCAATTCCAGCCATAATATCTTCCGGATTGACATATTCATCCGGATTGTGACTCAACCCATCATGACAAGGAATAAAAATCATTCCGGCAGGTGCTAAATAAGCCATATTCATGGCATCATGCCCAGCCCCGCTATTCATCCGCTTGTATGTTTTCCCCGCTTTGCGACAAACCTTTTCGATTACCTGGGTTATCGCCTGATTCATTTGTACCGGTTTGTCAGCGGATAGCATTTCAATGGCCATGGAGGTTTCCTGTCCTTCGGCAATAGTGCTAACTGCATCCTTAATATCCTGCAGGCATTCGATAATACTTTTTTGATCCACACCACGAATATCTACCCACAATTCCACTAACCCAGGTATGACATTCATAGCGCCTGGATACACTTTTAACGCTCCAACTGTTCCCACCGTACCATAACGAGATTGTTCCAAAGCAACTTCCTGTATAGCCAGAATAATGGCTGCCGCACTCACCAGAGCATCGTGCCGATCTTCCATCGGCGTCGTTCCCGAATGGCCGGCAACACCCTGCACAGTAATTTTTAAACGGGTAGGAGCCGCAATCGCCTCAACAATGCCAATACTGTGACCTTCTTTCTCCAATACAGGTCCCTGTTCTATATGTAATTCAAGAAAGGCTTTGATATCCTGCTTATTTCTCATACAGTTTCCAATTGTTTCAAAATCAAGTCCCTGCTCCCGTAAAGCTTGAGGAAAAGAGATGCCTTCACAATCAGTTGCTTTTCTCCAAGCTTTACTGTTCCCCCTGCCAGTCATAGCTTTACTTCCCATTGTGGCATAAGCAAAACGGCTGGATTCCTCGGCAGCAAATACAACCACTTCTAAAGGATGGTTCGTAGAACGCTCCTTTAGACGCCTCATAGCCGCCAATCCCCCAACCACTCCCACTACGCCGTCATATTTACCGCCGTCAGGAACAGTATCCAAATGCGAGCCGGTAAGCACAGCCGGCAACCGTGGATCCATGCCTTCAAGGCGTCCGATTACGTTGCCGATCTCATCCTGCCGGACAACCATGCCGATGTCTTGCATTAACTTGATTACATACTGTTTAGCTTGCATATCAGCCTTGCTAAAAGCCTGCCGGTTTATACCGTGGTCTGCTTTCCCAAATTCAGAAATGTGTTGAATAATCTCCATGGCCCACTCTTTATCCATTTGTCCGCCCCCTCTCCATTCTGCAAATGATCTAATCGACTATGTTCAGCCTACTAAGTCCTGTTTTACCTTTTCGACACCCAGCCGATCTATCATTCTGCCCATCCGTTCATATTTATTTGCATTCTCTTTATAATAACTGACAATTTTATCGGCCAGAACCATCACTTCATCCGCTGTTAAATTTTGTGCCAATACATCAGCAATTCTTGGCTTGATGCCGGCATTGCCGCCAATCATTACCGTAAACCCTTTGGGAGTGCCCATGATGCCCAAATCTTTTACTGCCGGCTCGGTACAGGAATTCATACAGCCGCAAACTGCAATTTTAAATTTAGAAGGTAACGGTATGCCATGGTATTTCTCATCCAGCTTAAGCCCTAACGACACTGCATCTTGCTGAGCTAATTTGCAAAAATGAGTAGACGGGCAAATTTTTATACTGCGGACACACAAGCCAGCAGCCGCACCTTTATTCATTCCCAGTTCATCCCAAACCCGATCAATTTCCTCCGGTTTAATACCAACGATTGCAATGCGCTGCGCCGTCGTAAGTTTTAAGGCTTTAGCCTGATATTTTTCGGCAACATCCGCAATTTTACGGAGAAAATTGGGATCAAAGATAATACCTCCGGGAATATGGGGAACAACTGCATATGTTTCTCTATCCCGTTGTAAAATAGCGCCTTTATCTAATAAATCTGTTTTCCGTTCCATACCGTTTCCTCCCCAATTTATAAATATTATGTGAATAGTAATTATTATTAAACATTGAGATGCAAAATCCTTCCTTCGAATATTATTCCACACTAGAAAAGAGCATTTTGGGTAACGTTTGCCTTTACAGCACAAAAGAAATAATCATAAGAATCAGGATGACTGCGGCAGCAACTCCGCCGATAATTAACGCTGTTCGATTGAGCTTATCCATATCCTGTTTGTGATATGCCCTTTTGCCGATTCCTTTACTCACGTTTTTTAGCCTCCCAATATAAAATACCTTATTCTATTATTGTATAAATTTTCAAAAATTTCAAGACTTCTCGAGATTCTTCAAAAATTGTCCTGGGAAAAATTAAGTCCGTACCATTTTTCATGATACGGACTAATTTAACAAGCTTATTGGAGCATTAGCAAGTATGAATCATATTTTTCTTATACTCTACATATAACGCCTTTAACTCGTCAATTTTATCAGACATTTCAATCTGCAAATTCGATGCAGTTGCATAGTCACCAGCCTGAAGAGTTTCAACAATGCGAGTGAACAGACTCTTATCTGCAACCGTATCTTTGGCCAGATAAGTACGCACTGCTTGAATCTTATCCCAATTATACAAGTCAAAGTCTACGGCACTTTCCGCATCATGCAAGCATTTACTATTTTTAACAATCACTAAATTTTCGGGAATAATCCGTTTCGCAAGTTCGGTCTTCCAACGAATCAGCGCACCGGAAACAAAAGCATCAATAAGCTCCTGCCGCAGAATGTTGCCTGCTTTTAGAACTTCAACTTTGTCCGGATATTGTTTTAAGTGCTCCATGTTTTCCCAAACAGTAGCTACTGGTTTACCAAATAAACGGCTTCGTTCTTCCGCTGTGTAATCTTCAAATACGTCATGCTCGCTGCGATATGCACGATCAGTTTCCAAGTAGAATCCCGCTACACCCGGTTCTTTAGACAATTCTGCCAGAAGTTCTTCTGTTGTTTTACCTGATTCAATGGCAGCCTTTACCCCATCCAAAGCACTTAAATAAATTGCGGACAAAGCAACATACGTATTGGTATAAGGATTTGCAGCCCGCATTTCAAACCGAGTAGCCATCGGACTATTGGTGTCGCGAACTAATCCAGCTAAAATCGTCCTATTACGGGAAGGTACTGCAGGCGAGTGGCCCAAAGATGTAACAATACATACAGGTGCCTCAAAACCAGGTTTTAAACGATTGAGAGAATCATTGGTTGCTGAGATAAACGGATTAATAACTTCGTAATTTTTCAACAGACCCATGATGGAACCATAGCCAACGGCACTGAGAAAATCTTTTTTCATATCAGACGGCGAGAACAGATTTACAACTTTACCGGATTTTAATTTGGCAGCAATACCAAAGTGAGTATGCTCGCCGCTGCCAGCAACACCAATAATCGGTTTTGCTTTAAAAGTAACATCCAGTCCATTGGCGCGGAAGACTTCTTTAACAACAATTCTGGCTTGCAATTCATTATCTGCAGTTTGAACACCGTTAGCAAATTTCCAGTCGATTTCCAACTGTTCCATAACATGACTTAAATGTCCGGACTCATCAATTTGTGCCTTAATACCGCCAACTTCTTTATGCCCCATTTCCGGTTCAAGTCCGTAATTTTGCAGCATTATAATAGTTTGTTCCAACGCAGTGCGAACTTCACCACGAGTACGTTGCCAGTATTGTTCCTGCATTACCTGAGACGCAGATAATTCTGCAACATCAGCTTTATCAGCCGGAGTTTTCACCCAAAATTCCAATTCGGTAGCCGAAGTAAAGATAATATCATCTATATCAGCCGTAGGGACATGATCTAATCCAGCAATTTTCGGTTGTTTTTTAAACAAAGTTAATAATTCGGATTTAATATAGGCCAAGCTCTCAGCCAAAATAGAACGGGAATCTACCCGTAGACCATTGTGAACTAAAAAGCAGGGAATACGCAATGTACCAACGGGTTTACCGGTTGCCGCATCAATATGTTCATAATTATAATCAATAAACCAGTTCACTTCAGGATCAGCAATCATATCGACTTTAGCATTATTTAATGTAGCAATCCCGGTAAGCACTACTGACGATCCATCTGTCTGCACCGCAGTACCGGCAAAAAATCCAGCTATATCTTCAAGGAACAAATTAATTGGAATTTTTTCATCGGTATCATTACCTGCTAAATCTATCCCAACAAGAGATACAAATTTAATTTCCGGGTGGTCTTTGAGTAAATTAACAATTTCTTCTTTGCTTGTCCCGGCTGAAATTACATACAATAAATCATTAATCACATAATTCACCTCATTATTAATTTTTTGTATACATAGATTACACTTTATTGTATTCCACATTTAATATTTTTATCCTTCATAGGGCTATTTATCCAAGGCAAATAAACATGGCCCATATGACTTAAGAGGCTGTATAGTATAGGTTAAAAATCCCACACGATACAGCCCCTTTTTAATAAATCCTAAACATTAAATAACAGATCACCATAGGTAGGCATTGGCCATAGTTCTTTATCTACAATAGTTTCAAGCGTATCGGCAACTTCTCTTAACGCTGCCATTTTTTCAAACACATCAAATCTAAATACAGCAGCCTGCTCATAAGTATCTCCAGACGCTTTTGCAGCTTTCTCTACCGATTTCTCAAGAACAGCAGTCTTTTCCTTTAAGTCTGCAATCAGTGAAGCGGCTTCGGTTAACAGTTCAGTTTGCGCTGTTACGTCCGCGGCAATACCTGTTGCTTTAATTGTATTGATTGAAGCAGCAAGCTGGGTGGCAAATTTGATAACAGCCGGAAGTATTTGCCGCTTAGCCATTTCGATCATTGTTAAAGCTTCAATGTTAATCGTTTTAATGTAAGTTTCAAGTTCTATTTCATAATGGGATTCCATCTCGGCTCTGCTTAATACCCCATGTTTTTCCATGACTGACAAGTTCTTTTCACAAACTAATGCTTTTGCCGCTTCAACCGTAGTCTTGATATTGGGCAGGCCCCGCTTTTCAGCTTCAGCTACCCAATCATCGGAATAGCCGTTTCCGTTAAAGACTACCCTCTTATGCTTCGTTACGTATTCTTTAAGGATTGCTTTAATTTCAGCAGTTACATCCTTGGCCCTCTCTAAGCGATCAGCAACTTCGCTGAGGACTTCAGCTACGATAGTGTTTAAAACATAGTTCGGTGCAGCAATAGAAGCCGATGAGGGAACCATTCTAAATTCAAACTTATTTCCAGTAAAGGCAAAAGGAGATGTTCTATTTCTATCCGTTGCATCTTTAGGTAAAGCCGGCAATGTAGTAACACCGATTTCCATGAAGCCGCCATGCTTGGAGCTTGTAGCCCCACCGTTTTCTATTTGCTCTAAGATATCCTGCAGCTGTTCGCCTAAGAATATGGATACTATGGCCGGAGGAGCTTCATTAGCGCCCAGTCGGTGATCATTGCCCGGGTTTGCTGCTGATACCCGCAATAAATCTGCATATTCATCTACTGCTTTGATAACAGAGCATAAGAAAACTAAAAATTGTTTATTCTCGTGGGGAGTACGACCAGGATCAAGCAGGTTCATACCATCATCTGTTCCCATAGACCAATTATTATGCTTACCGGAACCGTTAATACCGGCAAATGGTTTTTCATGCAATAAGCACACCAGATCATGCCTTAGCGCAATTTTTTTCATAAGCTCCATAGTAAGCTGGTTATGATCGGTTGCTATATTTGTAGTAGTGAATATTGGAGCTAACTCATGCTGTGCCGGAGCAACTTCGTTATGTTTAGTTTTGGCAGCTACTCCAAGTTTCCAAAGTTCCTCATCTAATTCCTTCATATAAGCAGAAATTCTATCTTTGATGGAACCAAAATAGTGATCTTCCAATTCCTGCCCTTTGGGCGGCATTGCACCAAATAGTGTTCTTCCTGTAAATATTAAATCTTTTCTTTGCTCAAAAGTTTTCTTATCAACAATAAAATATTCTTGCTCCGGACCGACAGTGGTAATAACCTTGCTAGTTGTTGTATTTCCAAGAGCTCTTAATACCCTCATTGCTTGCTTTGATAAAGCTTCCATGGAACGTAACAGCGGGGTTTTCTTGTCTAAAGCCTCACCTGTGTAGGAACAAAAAGCGGTGGGTATATACAATGAACCATCTTTGACAAATGCTGGTGAAGTACAATCCCAAGCCGTATAGCCTCTGGCCTCAAATGTAGCTCTAAGACCACCGGATGGAAAAGAAGAAGCGTCTGGTTCTCCCTTAATTAATTCTTTACCGGAAAATTCCATTATGGCTTTGCCATCAGAAGTTGGTGATATAAACGCGTCATGTTTTTCAGCAGTTATACCAGTCAGCGGCTGGAACCAATGGGTAAAATGGGTTGCACCCTTTTCCACAGCCCAATCTTTCATCGCATTAGCTACTACATCGGCAATGGCTGTATCTAGAGAACGCCCCTCTTCAATTGTCTTCTTTAAAGCTTTATAGGCAGCTTTAGGAAGACGCTCTTTCATTACAGCATCATTAAATACATTTGCCCCATAAATGGTCATCTTAAAAACCCCTTTCAATTTTTATAATTATCTAAATACTCAGAGATAAAATCCGTATAAGCCAATGTAAAATATTATAAAAAAATAGACTCCACCAATAATCTTTATAGGTGAAGTCATCATTGACTCATAAATATGTAATTCAATTTTATTATACCACAAAAATGTGTTTTGTCTAGATATTAAATTCATTATTTTGATATATACAACATTCCAACGAATTATTAAAATTTATATTTTTATTTTCAATATTATGAAATTTATGCTAAAATAGTAAAAAGATACTAAAAATAAAGGAGGATTGAGTTTATGAAAAAACGTTTTATTATCAGCTTGGCGATCATATGTCTAGTCTTGTTTAGTTTTCAGGTTGTCTTTGCCGCTGAAAATTCTATTGAAAAATTGCCCAATGTAAAAATCTTGGCAACCGGTGGTACTATTGCCGGTGCAGGCGCTACCAGTACAACTACTGTTGGCTACACAGCAGCCGTTGTACCAGTTGACAATCTAATCAACAATGTCCCCGAGTTAAAAAAGGTAGCAAATGTTAGCGGGGAACAAATCTCCCAAATTGCTAGTGAAAATATGACGAATCAAGTATGGTTAAAGCTGGCGAAACGAATTAATGAACTGCTTGCTTCCGATGATGTAGACGGAATTGTAATTACTCATGGTACTGATACCATTGAAGAAACTGCCTATTTCTTAAATCTGGTTGTTAAAAGCGAAAAACCAGTAGTCATCGTTGGTGCAATGCGCCCCCCTACCGCAATGAGTGCTGATGGCCCTATAAATCTTTACAATGCCGTTATCTTAGCTGGCAGCAAAGATGCTCAAGGCAAAGGCGTAATGGTTTGCATGAATGATGTTATCAACGGCGCCCGCGAAGTTACTAAAACCAATACTTCTTTATTAGATACCTTCCGTGCTCCTGAACTGGGATACCTCGGATACATGCAAGATAATAAGCCGCATTTTTACAAACAATCCACCCGGAAACACACCACTCAAACTGAATTTGATATCACTGGTCTAACTGACTTGCCGAGAGTTGACATCGTGTACGGTTATGCCAATAACAGCCGTGTTATGCTGGATGCGGCAGTAGCGGCCGGTGCTAAAGGAATTGTTCATGCCGGCGTAGGCGATGGCAGTCTGTTTACCGAAGTCAAAGAAGGGTTGATTGACGCTCAGAAAAAAGGCGTGGTTATCGTAAGAAGTTCCCGTGTCGGCAATGGTATCGTTGCCCGCAATGGGGAAGCCAACGATGATCAGCTACACTTTGTAGCCTCTGATACTTTAAATCCGCAAAAAGCCCGCATTTTATTAATGTTAGCCTTAACCAAAACCACTGATCCTCTTGAAATCCAGAAAATGTTCTGGGAATACTAATCTTAATACACCAAGGGACGCAATTTACAAAAGTGCGTCCCTTTTCCTATTCTGTCATTTTATTATTGGGTTTTCGTTTCATCAAATCCCTGTGCCTGAACTACTACTGACTGAGGCTCCGGAGCCTTTAGCAATATATTAAAAGTATTATTTGTTTCATTTATTCCTCGTTTTGAAAAATATAACGTATTTACAACTGAATTATTGTTTTGAAGTTCAACTCTCATCCTAAATTGGTAATCTTTTGGAAAATTAAATTCAAAAATTTGCCCTGATGATTGCGCTTCAACATACTGTTTTTCTCCCATACTCGAAACACAAACTCTATCAATTTTCTTGCCTAAAAACGGATATTGCCAAAAATAATCAGGATTTTCAATCGTCAAATTAACCGTCACCTTCACGAAGTCACTATCTGCCGCCGATGCAGCCGCAATTGGCAAAAACACAATTGTCATACAGGTAAAAAGCAGCAATAGCATAAAATGTTTTTTTATTCTTGCCATATAGAACACCTTCCTCCCAAAATAGTTATTTTACCAAATTTTACGCTACAAAGAAACCTAAACAAACTCCTTTTAATCCGAGCCAACTGGTCAAATACCAATTATTATATTTCGACAATAGGTAATCTTCTCCTGTATATTCCCACAAAATAACTGAGAACCTTCCGAATAAACATGTAAATATAATACTTGCCCTGCATTAACCTGCTTATTGGGGAAATAATAAATTAAGGGGTGATATTATGGGTGGCAAAAACCTTGATCAGTTCCAAGCCCGGCAAAAATCCAAAACTCAAAAAGTTGCAAAGACAGGAACTGAATTATCAAGGAATCCGACTGGCAACAAAAAAACAAAAGCTGAGTAGTAATTTATAAGCGCACACTAAAATTCGTGTATAGAACAATTGCAGCCACTGAGATAACTCATAAATGGCTGCAATTGTTTATCAGCAATTTTTCTCAACTTCCGAGCGGCTCCACAAGCAGGTCTATAATATCCTTTGCAGGATGACGTAAAAGCATTATATCATTCCTTACGATTTGTGTTGGTCAAATACCAAAATAGTCTGTCCATTTTGGTCAGCACAGAATTCTGCTTGGAACCAACAGCTATTATCCGCTTACAGGGATACATCTTTAAGATCGAATATACCCACGATTCATAAAGTTTACCTATGGAAATACGCCTAAATGGCTCCTATTTTATGTACCAAAACTATAATAACTGATTGAGCTTGCTTTCAGGCTCTTCCCCATTCTCTACACGTTTTATATTATTCACAAAGAAATCATATCTTTTTTTATGGAATTTACGGCCGTCAGGCATACCTGCCGTATGGGGAGTAAGTATCACATTACTTAGATTCCGGAGCTCACTATCAATTGGAAGCGGTTCAGCTTCAAACACATCCAGGCATGCACCTGAAATATCCCTGTTTTTTAATGCATCTGTCAAGTCTCTCTCATTGACAATCCCGCCACGGGCTGTATTGATAAAAAGTGCGGTATTCTTCATTTTCTTGAATACTGCTTTGTTGATCAGCTGTTTGGTTTGCTGATTCAGAGGTACATGTACACTTACTATGTCCGCCACGCTTACAAGATTATCAAAATCCGTCATTTTCATGAAACCATCAGATTGTACAACGGCATTTCTAGCATAAGCCAGCACGTTCATATCAAATGCCCTGCAAAACTCAGCTACTTTTTTACCGATGGAGCCCAAGCCGATAATCCCAATCGTTTTGCCCTTTAATTCGCTTCCTGTATAGTCCAATTGATTTTCATCTTTCCTGTTTTTCATGAAAGCATCAAGAAACGGTATATTTTTATAATAAGACAATATCAGTGCCATTACATGCTCGGCCACTGCCTGTGCATTCACCCCTGCAGCATTGGCCACCCAAATGCCGAGCTGCGTACAGGCATCGATATCTATATTATCATATCCTGCACCCGTCTGTACCAATTTTAATTTTTTTGCTATAGAAAGCAGGCTGCGGTTCACTTTAATATGTTCAGGTATGATTACCTGGCAATCTTCAATATGATGCAACATTTCTTTTCCGGGTGGGACAATTACAATCTCCCAGTCCTCCGGAAAATAGCTTGCAATATTTGATTTTGAGGTCTCGGTAAAATAACCGACTATGAGAATTTTCATTGCTAACCCACCTTTCATGTTCTATACCATGCTTCGAAGAAAAGCCCGGCCTCTTCTCCGCCATATACTGCGAGAAAAATCTCACAATTTTTCATATTTTTCTACTTGTTATCATATACCTAGTCCTTCTTATTATCAAATACTACTGCTACATCGGAATCGAATTAGAAAATATGGCCAATGTATTACGAAATAAAAAGTCAGCATTGTCTTATCCCAAAACAATGCTGACGCACAAATAGTACAATAAATTAAGTTCTATCGTTAGCTTATTTTGCAAAACTGGAAATAAAATTGGCATATTGGGAAAGTGCTTGAGGATGGCCTGCCAAATCAACATGTGTCATTCCAGGAACCTCAAGATAGGTCACATGATAGCCTTTCTCCCGCATTAACGATACGTATACATCGGAATGAACATTCTTATGTACCGCGAGATCAGCATCTCCGGCCGCAATAAAGTATGGAATTCTGGGTAGGTCATTGATGAAATTCATCGGATCATGTTGCATAACCGCTTCTTCAACCGAGCAGTTATAATAATTGTAAGCACGATAAATGGTAGCGGCACAGTCAGGCCGTTCAGTGCAATGATAGGCAAGATTAGTGACAGGAGAGTTTAGAGCGACAGCAGTAAGCTTATGAGCGCCATACCGAGCATAATTCAAGGCACCCATCCCACCCATGCTGCGACCAAAAGCCACCAACGGAATACTATCGTCCAGTCCATATTTTTCATAAACGGCATCTAATACTTTATCAATCGTTTTGATTGTTTCAAAACTCATCCAATTCCAAGGCCCGGAATAAGGCCGTACAACCAGTACGCCCCGCTCCCCAAGCATGGTATCCTGAAGCTCGGGTACTGTTTTATACCCGTGACCACTATTCAATCCCTGGATATCAATGGCAACCTCCTTAACAGGCATAGTGCATTGTTTCTCATTGACCCAGGCATAACTTGACAGCGTGTCCACATTAATTGTAAAAACCTTGTGCAATTCTGCCTTAGTGGGTGTCTCGATCCTTTGCTGAGTCGAAATCAAATTGCTTTCCACAACACTATTCGCCTGGACCGTTACCTCGTGGGCTTCTGCTGTGTTAATAGATGAGCATTGCACAAGTACAGCCACACAAAGCAAGGCTAATACAGACGCAACCAATTTTGTTACAGTCCTTTTCATAGTTTTACATTTCTCCTCTCAAATTATTTTTTGCTAAAAGACCCATTACAACATTCCTGTATCTTTTTACAATTTAATTAAACAACTAAGACACATTTTTCGCATATTTAATAATATCTTGATGATATAATAATATTCAATATATTTATATTTCAGTCCTTTGTGCTTTGCGAACATTTTTGGGATATTTGCAGCATTTTTTTTGTTCACTCAGCACATATTCGTATATATTGATTGCCTTTTTCCAAATGATGCTTATTATATTGTACACAATGTTATCTTTTGGGGCTATTCCCGGTGACCTTGTATTTTTAAATTAAAAACTTATTATTTATCCAAACTGAATTTTTGAATTACACTGTCTATCTCCCGTTTCAAAATGTCAGGCAACCCTTCAATATTAATGTTGAGAAAGCCTCGAACAATGGCGGCGATAGCTTCTTCCTCATTCAGGCCGCGGGCCATTAAATATTCGATCTCTTCCGGAGCAATCTTCCCTACTGCTGCTTCATGGCTGAGTTCCGCATTACAGGTACGGGCTTCCAATTCGGGAACCGCATGAATAACGCCTTTGTCGGATAAAAGCAGACCATGGCACTCCAAATGTGCTTTGGTTTCCGGTGCCTGTCCCAACAAATGTCCACGGTTAATGACTACTCCGCCGGTACTGATAGTACGGGCAATAATCTCTGCCTTTGTTCCCGGTGATGCTAAAACGGCACGTCCCCCAACATCCATATTCGAACCAGGCGGGGCAACAATAATGGAATTAATTCGTGAAGTAGCCCCTGGGCCTACTAATTTAGTAGTCGGATACATTTGCAAATTTTTTACCGGATGCATACAGATATAATTAGACATATATAAACCATTTTCTTCTACAATTACGCTGGTTCGAGGACGAACTGCAACATCTTCGCCCCAGCGATGCAGCATCGTAAAAGTTAATTTCGCGCCTTTTTTTACATAGAATTCACTAATACCGATATGCATGCCCTTTTTCACATGTGAGTCAGTTGCACAGCCGGTAATCACGTGCAGTTCTGCACCTTCTTCGACTATGATAACATTGTGAACATCCTGCACAATATCTTCTTGTCCAATGTAGAGGCAGGCTTGTACCGGATATTCAATTTTCGAACCGGCAAAAGCGCGAATAAAATAACCGTGTTCTTGATGCAACGCTGCTCTTGCGGTATATTTATCAACATCCGGCTCTACTGCCTGCCACCAATAATCAGCCAAACCGTCATATTTATTCAGAGCATCATCTATATTTAAAATTTCTACGCCTTTAGTTGATGTATTGCAATGTATAATAGAATGATCAAGCTGCATATAAGTTCCGGCCCGTTCGTCCCCCTTTACTTCAATGCCAATACTCTGCAGTTGTTTTTGCTGCTCTGACGATAATGAACCAGGATTGGAAACATATTTTTCTTCTTTTGCATTATCAGCATAAACTGTTAAATCAATATCTGCACCCAATGCAGCTTTTTTTGTTAAAGCCGCATGTGCTTTATTCTTTATGTTCTGTTCATTTTCCATATCTTTATCCCCCTATAATACACAATTAACACATTCTCCATAACCTTTTTCTTTAATACAAGAGAGCATTTCTTGCGGATTACCGCTGCAGGCTAATGTCCCCTGATACATCACATGTGCTATATCCGCCGGAACATATTGTAAAATATGGCCTGTATGGGTAATAATCAGTCCCGATTTTTGACGTGCTGCCCGACACTTTTTAATTGTTTGCCCTGTCTTACGCATGCCGCGTTCTAAAATATAATTGGTTGCTTTTCCAACCAATGCAATATTTTCAATGTCAACACCAGACTCCGGTTCATCTAACATAACCAAATCCGGCTGCTGCGCCATTAACTGCAGCAATTCAGAACGTTTAATTTCACCACCGGAAAAGCCTTCGTTAACTCCTCTTTCTAAAAATGCCCTCATATTCATTTCGTCTACCAATTTCCCCAGATCAATTTGTCTTTTACCACAAATCTGGACTATTTCTCTCACCGTAATGCCTCTCAATGTCGGCGGACGTTGAATCATAACCCCAATCCCTAAACGGGCGCGTTCGTCAATGGTACTATTCGTTATATCCTGCCCCTTAAAATAAATCTTTCCGCCAGTAACAGTATACCGTGAAAAGCCCATAATCGCACTAATTAACGTTGACTTTCCAGTACCGTTTGGCCCAAATAATACGTGTACCTCTCCTGGCTTGATATGTAAATTTATATCATGTAATATAGGACGGCCATCTACCGCAATCGACAAATTCTCTAATTTTAACATTATTGTTCCTCCAATCCTATTACTATTTACCCTTCTATCTTCGCATAGTTTTGAAACTAAGTTCATAATATATTTTGATTCGTTTTTACTTTATATAATCCTTCTTACACGCGATAATTTACATCTTCTTGACATTTCATAATAAATAATATATATTTATTATGAAATATAGTTCATAATAAGAAAAGAATAATATACTACAAGTCACAGCGCTGAATAAATTTTCCACCTAATTATAAAATATATTTCAAATTTTTAGCAAAGGGGATTAGCGAAATAAAGCTTTTAGCAGAACAAGGCTTACTTTTCACTTCCAATAGCTACCTCGAACATATTGTACAGCAAAAGAAAGCGGATCACAGTGTAAAAGCTCTATGTTTGCATGTGGCCCACGATTGCAACTTACGCTGTGAATATTGCTTTGCGGCAAAAGGCGATTATCACAGTGGTCGCAAACTGATGCCTTTAGAAGTTGCCTTAGCTGCAGTTGATTTTCTCGTGAAGAATTCCGGAAACAAACACACTCTGGAAATTGATTTTTTCGGGGGTGAGCCCTTGATGAATTTCGATACCGTAAAAAAAGTAGTTGCCTACGGACGAAACATTGAAAAAAAGTCGGAAAAACATTTCTATTTCACCATCACAACAAACGGGACCTTACTGAATAAAGAAAATATCGATTTCATCAACCGGGAAATGGATAACATTGTTATCAGTCTGGATGGAAGAAAACAAATTCATGATTCCATCCGCTGTGACAGGTCAGGAAAGGGAACCTATGACAAAATAGTACCCCTTGCTCAGCAACTCGTTCAAAAAAGAGGAGATAAGAGTTATTTTATCCGAGGTACATTTACTGCCAGAAACAAAGATTTTTCCAAAGATGTGCTGCACTTAGCATCCCTCGGATTCAAAGAAATTTCTATTGAACCGGTAGTTGGTCTTGGCGAAAAATTATTTATTACCAAACAAGATCTTCCTGAGATACTGCATGAATATGAAACATTTGCCCTCGAATACAGCAACGTCTTGCAAAAGAAAAACCCCTTTCGTTTTTATCACTTTAATCTGAACTTATATAACGGACCTTGTATTTATAAGCGAATCACCGCTTGCGGCGCAGGCTTTGAATACCTGGCGGTCTCACCGGAAGGCGATCTTTACCCCTGTCATCAATTCGTAGGGCAAAAAGAATTTTCTTTGGGCAATGTAAATAAGGGCATTACCAATAATATCTTAAAAAATCGCTTTCAAAACAACAATATCCTTACTAAAGAAAAATGTCGGGACTGCTGGGCAAAATTATTCTGTTCCGGTGGATGTCATGCCAATTCCTGGTATTCAAACGGAACACTAGACATCCCAAATGACATTGCCTGTACATTACAAAAAAAGCGCATTGAATGCGCACTGATGATACAAATCTTGCCTCACATGCAAAAGAAAAGCTGAAAAATTTTTTCGCCGCTTAATGAAACATATTTCATTATGTATAATCCCCCCCCTCTTTCATTTATATATACTTTTGTTTTACAGCTTATTTCACTTTTGCGAAAGGAGGTCTCCGCAGAATGACCGAAAGTACGAACTCCTTAAAACAAAATACGGCGCAACTGTCTGTCATCGCCACTTCCGTACTGTTAATTTTAAAGCTAGTAGTCGGTATGTTTACCGGAACCATCAGTATCCTTTCCGAAGCCATTCATTCGGCAGTCGACTTGCTGGCAACTCTGATCGCTTATTATGCCATAAAAAAGTCGGCTGCATCCCCCGATGACAATCACCACTACGGCCACGGCAAATTCGAAAATGTATCCGGCGCTTCAGAAGCATTGCTCATTGTCGCAGCAGCTTTGTGGATCATATATGAAGCTTATGAAAAGTACAGCCACGCCAACTCGCCTGTTTTTCTAGAATACGGAATGATTGTCATGCTCATTTCTATTGCAATCAATTACTTTGTTTCCCATAAAATGCTGACCGTCGCCAAACAAACCGGCTCCCCTGCCTTGGAAGCTGACGCGCTCCATTTGCAAGCTGACATGTGGACATCCGGCGGCATACTAATCGGTTTATTTTTCCTCCACATAACCAGCTGGGCGTGGATTGATTCGACAATCGCCATAATGGTGGCCATAATAATTTTAAAAACAGGCTATGCAATGATCAAGAAAAATATATCTGAACTAACCGACATCAGTCTGCCAAAAGAAGAAGAACAGCTAATTTCTGAAATCATTAACCAGCATGATCAAGTAATATCCCTATCCCAGTTACGTACCAGACATTCCGGAAGCTATCGCCTGATTGATATGCATCTCATCTTAGATAAGCACATGCCATTAGATAAAGCTCATACCATCTGCGATCAAGTGGAAGCGGACATCAAGCACCACTTGGGTATATGCGATGTAATGATTCATTTAGAACCCGATAGCAGAAAAAAAGCACCGTTTATTCCCAGCAATCAAATTTGAAATACACTTTTAAATTTTTTGCATATCGTCTGCTTTCTCGCGGGCAAAACTTTGTAAAAACTTCTACTATCATTCTGTCCATTTTCTTGACATTTCCTGTCAGATAGTATATATTAATTATGAAATATAATTCATAATTAATATATACTATGATTTGTCCCCATAAAAAAAAGGGAGGTTTTCAATGTATTCCGAAAAGGTATTTGAGCACTTCATGTCGCCTCGAAGCACTGGATATATGACTGATGCGGATGGATAGGAAGAATTGGCGAACCTGGTTGTGGCGACAACTGTATGATTTTTATCAAAGTCCGGGAAGGAATAATTTACGATATCAGTTTTCTTATTTTTGGCTGCGGTGCCGCCGTCGCTTCCGGCAGTATGACAACTGTCCTCGCCAAAGGGAAAACCCTTCAGGCGGCTTTAACGATCACGGAACAGAATATCATTGATGCCCTAGACGGATTACCCGAGGCAAAGCAGCACTGTTCAAATCTTGGCGTGGCAGCCTTGCGTTCGGCCATTCAAAATTATTTATCAAAACAGGGGCACTCCATAGAAGAGTACGATTAAAATCTTATGATACTAAATTTATCAAGCAAAAATAATTCACTTATTGGGAGATGGTATGATGCAATGTGCACTATGTAAACAAAAAAATTGCTACACCGGACAAAATTGTCCCGGCCTGCAGCCTGACGAAATCAAAGCAGTCTATGATACAACCGATCGCCAGCTCATGACAGCAGCAGCCAAAATTGAAGGAAACTATTATATGCAGTTGTCGCGTCTGGAAGAAAGCGTAAAATTTGCTCAAGAAATCGGCTGTACTTCTATTGGCGTAGCTTTTTGCCATGGTTTGGCCAACGAAGCCAACTATATCGTGCAATACTTTCAAAAGTTTTTCACCGTACATTCCGTGTGCTGCAAAGTCTGCGGATTTGACAAACATCAGTTCAATCTTAAACAAATCAAAAAAGATCGCTATGAAGCAATGTGCAATCCGGCAATACAAGCTAAAGTCCTTAATGACGCAGGTACTGAATTAAACTTCGCCGTGGGTCTTTGCGTGGGACATGATATGATTTTCAATCGTCATTCAACAGCGCCTGTATCGACACTTGTAGCCAAAGATCGTCTACTAAGCCATAATCCCCTTGGTGCTATTTACTCCGGCTATTGGCGCAATAAGCGGCTTGGATTAACGGACTAAAACAGGGAAGCGAGAAATAAGCCATGAAAATTGCCGTTACAGCCCATGGCAATACCCATTTGGCAAAAATAGACTCTCGTTTTAACCTTGCGGAATATTTCATTCTCTATGATCAAATAAAAGATACTTGGTCAAATCTGGTTAATGCACGAGATTCAGATCCCGTCTATCGGGCAAAAATTCTCTCAGAAAATGGTATAAAAGTTCTTATCACGGGTTACATCGGTGTAAGAGCCTTTAGACTCTTGCAATCCCAGAACATTACCATTTTTTCGTCAAGAGAAACAAATAGCACTGTTAAGGAGATCCTCTCTGCCTTTCAGTTCGGCAAGTTAGCCATCCTCTATGCACCAAACGCAATCGAGATACAGAAAAGAAAATAATGTTGCTATCATTTGAATTAAACTATATTCTTTTCTTGACATTTCATAATAAATGAACTATATTTATTATGAAATATAGTTCATAACTTTTATATTTTTTAACCTTATTATGAAATATAGTTCATTAGTAAAAGGAGGTGATATCTATGCCAAGAGGAGATGGAACAGGACCTTTGGGCAATGGCCCTATCGGTCGCGGACGAGGCGGCTGCCGACAAACAGGATTTAGCGGCGGCTTTGGTTTTGGTCGTGGCATGCAAGGCGGCTTCGGTTTTGGCAATGGCATGCAAGGCGGTTTCTTCGGAAATACTCCGGCTGCTCCAGAAAATTTGGAAGCACAGGCAGACCGTTTAGAATCGCAGGCAGCCAATCTGCGCAAACTAGCCAAGCAAGACCGTAAATCCGAATAATCGTAGTAGTCAATACGATCCGGCTCTTCGTTATACCCACGACAAAACAAAAACGATTGAATCTCATAAGATTGTATAACGAAGAGCCATTCTTTTTCGTATCGAAGCAAAAGGAGGAGCCCTTATGCAAATCAGCATTGCCAGTGGCAAAGGCGGAACCGGTAAAACTACCTTAGCCCTGCTGCTCGCCGCTGCTCATTCCAACATCACCGTGGTCGACTGCGATGTAGAAGAGCCTAACTGCCACTTGTTCTTACAGCCCGAATATGACGAACCGGAACAGGAAATCTCTACAACAATTCCACACATTAATCTTAGTTTATGCAATGGCTGCGGCGACTGCTCAGCTGTTTGCCTGTTTAATGCCATTGCCGTTGGCGGTAAAACTGCCTTGCTATTTGATGAATTATGCCACAGTTGCGGCGGCTGTCTTCTGGCATGCAAACAACAGGCCATTAGTGAGCAGAAAAAAGCCATTGGCACACTTTCTATTGGAAAGTCGGCAAGGCACCCTGGTATCCGCCTAGTAAGCGGAAAGCTGAAAATTGGTACGCCCAGTGCTGTACCTCTCATCAAAAAAATGAAACAGGAACTTGCCAAGCATACTGGAGATTTACTTCTGGACTGTCCGCCTGGAACGTCATGCTCCATGGTAGCAGCCGTAAAAGGCAGCGACTATTGTGTGCTCGTAACCGAACCAACTCCTTTTGGCCGACATGATTTAGAACTTGCCATGAATATTACCCGTCTGCTTCAGATACCAACAGGAGTAGTTATTAATAAAAGCGACGGCGGCGAGGGCGATAAGAACATCGAAGCTTTTTGCCGAAACCGTCAAATTCCGCTTCTGGCCAAAATTCCTCATAGTCTTTCCTTCGCTAAGCAATATGCCGCCGGAATCATTTCTGACAAATTTAAAGAGACAGCGCATATGATTTTACAAAAAATCAAAGCGAAAGAGAGGCACTAGAATGAAAGAATTAGTCATTGTCAGCGGCAAAGGCGGAACGGGTAAAACCAGCATCAGCGCCGCCCTCGCTTTTATTGCGCTGCATAAAATTCTTGTCGACTGCGATGTCGATGCCGCTAACCTTCATTTAATTAGCGGCGCTGTCCTTAATGAATCCCATGAATTTACCGCCGGATTTGAACCGCATATTGATAAAAGTCGCTGCACCGCTTGCGGCAAATGTACCGACCTCTGCCGCTTCGGAGCAATTACTAACGGCGTGCTGACTTCTCCCTTCAATTGTGAAGGCTGTGGCGTTTGCTCATTTAACTGCCCGGCACAAGCCATCCAAATGCAAAATAAGAAGGCAGGCCAATGGTTTATATCCGACACCCGCTTAGGACGTTTAGTTCACGCCGAGCTTGGTCTCTCCGTTGAAAATTCCGGCAAGCTCGTCAATAAAGTACGGCAGGAGGCCAAAAAAATTGCTGCCGCCGAACAAATTTCTCTTATTATTACTGACGGCCCCCCTGGTATTGGCTGTCCGGCAATTGCTGCCTTGTCCGGTGCGGATCTGGCGCTGGCCGTTGTTGAACCTTCGATCACCGGCATTCATGATCTGACACGGCTAGTCGACTTGGTGTCTCATTTCAACTTACCGCTCACAGTCTGTATCAATAAAAGTAATCTGCATCCGGAAAATACCCGAAACTTAATTGCCTGGTGCCAACAAAACGCTATTGCAGTAGCTGGACAACTTCCCTATAGCGATATCTTCCGCCATGCTGTCCAAGACGGAAAAACCGTAATGGAAATGCCGTCAAATGAGGATGTAAAACAGCCCCTTATCGAACTATGGATCAACTTGTTAAATCGTCTGGCGATAATTGACCAATCAAAGAAGGAAACAAAATGAAAATTGCTTTTACGCCCCACGCTCAAGATTGCCATTCAACCGTTGATTCCCGCTTTGGTCGTGTTATTTATGATGAAGAAAAAAGCGCGTGGACAACAGCCCCTTATCAAACTATGGATCAACTTAATAAACTGTCTAAGGATGACTGCCAAATCAAAGCAATCTGGTAATATGTCAAGCCCGAAAAAATAAAGAATTGTAAACGAATTCTGAAAAGAGCGTATACTTAATAAGCCTTTTCCATAGCCGAAAAGAAAAGGTAATATATGGGAATGTTAAGCTTGGCTTACTCCACTTTGAGAGTAAAGCTGATGCTTGGCCAGCAATCCAAAAATCAGCCGAACAAATTTACGAGCTGTAAGCGCGAGTGCACGTTTATGCTGATGAGTTTTTGCCTCATCATACTTTTTCTGGTAGAAAGCGGCAAATTCGCCGCAATAGTTCTTTACATGGCTAACTGCCTCAATCAGATAGTATCTGAGATAAGCATTTCCAGCCTTTGAAAGCTTCGTATTATCTGACGTAAAGTTGCCAGATTGGTTTTCACGCCAGACAAGACCAGCATACTTGGCAAGGGCATCCTGAGATTTAAAGGCATCAATATAGCCAATCTCAGCAAGAATGCCGGCAGCCATGACAGGCCCAATCCCCGGAATGGATAAAAGGCTTTGGTAAGCATTGGGATCAAGACCCTTGAGCGTTTTCTCGATGGCTTTATTCACAGCCTTCATTTCAGTTGTATACGTTGAAATGAGGTTGAAGGACGAAGCAATGGAGATGGTTAACGGCTCATACAAACATTTATCCAAACGGTAGGAGTTACGGGCTGCCTGTTGCAGAAGCAAAGCTGTTTTCTTGGGATCGGGGAAGCGGTTGTGCCCTTTTTCACAGATGTAGCCAATTAGTGCTTCCATCGGCATATCAGCGATCTCTTCCGTAGAGAGAAAATCGGTAAGCACCGAAGAAGCCGTAGCACCGAAGCAATTGGAAAAAGGCTGTTCCTCCTCATCAAGCAGTGAAAATTCGCTGAATTTGAGAAAGATATTAGAAAGCATATAAGCTTTCTCCCGAGTCAAGGATTTAGCCAGATGCAGGCGATGGCGGGTTAAACGCTGTAAAGCGAGAAACTGGCTGCCACGCCAAGGCTTAACGGTGATTCTGCCAACTCTGGCGAAATCAGCAATGACGAATGCATCAATGTAGTCGTTCTTGCCGAGATCAATGAAAGATTTCTTGTAGTTGGCAACCATTTTAGGGTTCACACAATAAACAGCTGTATGGAAAGGCATCAAAAGCGGGCAGGAAGAAAGATAATTGGCAATATGAGTGCCATAGAAAGAAGTTGACTCCAAAGCAATCATGAGCCTGGTAAGGTCAGTATGAAAGCCGAGGAAATCTGCAAGCTTTTGAGCCAGTTCCACAGCGCCGGGCTGATTATTAGCAACAGAGAAAGAGATGAGCGGCTTCGACGATTCAAAATCGAGGAGAGCGACCACGTTTTCCCGGGAGCTAATGTCAATCCCGACGAACAAAGTAGAAAGAAGATCCGCCTTCTTCATAAGAAATACACCACCTTTCCGGCTAAGAGTAGGAAGAGTAGAAAAGGAATATCCTGATCTTAAACGCTGACCGCACCCTCGCTAATTAACATTCACCTGTGAAAGAATAAGTTGCTGGTAGAAACACTTTCGCCCAGGGACGCAACATCTGTGTAAGCGGCATCTGACGAATAAGGCAGGCGTCATGCTTTTCAAGCAGTCGCCGAAAGGCGCTGAAGGAGAAAAAAGACGTAACCTTTGCTACAGATCACCAGAATCTATTGTAGCATCAGGAGTTCCAAAATTAAGTAACTAAAATAAAAAATAAGCTTTGTAAGTAAGGCTGGTATCTGCTTACAAAACTTATTATACGAGGAGATAGGTTAATGGGCAGCTAAGTATACCAGCGGCAGCATTGGCAAATGTGCTGTATCTGGTCGCAAAACAAAATAATAAAAACAGGGCTGTATAATAAATCGTTCTTTGAACCTATTGTCACACCGTATACCAAATTTGACTTTTTGTATATCGAATTTATGTAAACCAAATTCATTCCCAAATGTGGTATGATAAGAATGTTTCCTGATCCATACAGGAAACAGCCTTCATTCTAGGCCGCTACCATTCTGGCGGCCTTTTACTTTGTTTAAATTTAAACCAACTGGTCAATACTAATATTGCACATGAATTACTTCCTCTTCTCATCCTTATTAGGCCGGCTTATGCTGGCCTAATTTCTTGTTGCAAATTCAGCCCATAAGCGAACTGGCCGGATGTGCTTACAAGATTTCGACCTGCCTGTTATCAGCGTTTCTTTTTGTGTGGCATTCTCACTCCTCCGCTTGTCCACTTCTATCGCAGCCGGATTAGCCGGCTTGTTGCTGTTTCTTGATATACTCCTGAATAAATGCATGAGCAGCGTTTTTTTTTACACGTTCAGGAAGCTTGTCAGGTGGATATTCCTTACCTTCTTTATCAACAAACCCCCGAAAAACCCCTTCACATTTCTTTCTCACATCACCACCCCCGGTAATTTATATGCAGATACTGGTTGTCCGCTTGCATGGTAATCAGCAGGAATATCGATAATAAGTAGAGTTGCATTCCACGTAACTGCGCAAGGTTGTTAAAATTTAAGCTTCCGGATTACCACTCGGAAGCTTAAATTTGGAAACAAATAGCCAGAACGCATTACGCTTGTGATATTCCCTTTTACTTGAGCAATTTTGTTATTATTGTAATAAATTTACATATTGAGAAAGGTTTATTGCTTCGCTACAGCGAATGTAATTTAGACGTTAAGTTCGATACTATGTGATTCAACTATTCAATAACTTGGTTACTTGTATCCATATGATAGACTTACTAAGCCTAAACGATCCCCGCTTTCTTCTCATCGCTCAACAAATTGCTAGTTTTTGATTCAGAAAGGTTGATTATAATTGCAAATAAAACGAATTACTGGACTAATTGGCTCAATTTTATTAATTGCAGGCCCCTTCTCCCCTATCCTCAAACTTCCAAGCGTTGGGCAGATAAGCTATTTCCATCATGGTCACGGCGATGGAATTCTGCTGCTAACCTTTGGAATGATCTCCCTGGTAGCGGTCTTGCTCAAGCGGTATAATCTGCTCTATTTTACGGGAATTTCTTCCTTAGCCATGGTAACGTTCACTTTTTATAATATTTATCAAGCACTAAGAAAAATTAAAATGCAGTTATCACGCGAGTTATCCGGCCAAATACAAGGTATTGATCAATTTATAAATTCCATTCAAGTCGAATGGGGAGTCGTTGTAATAGGAATCGGTATTGTCTTAGTGCTCATTACCCCCTTAATAAAAAAAAACAAATCGATTACAATTAGAAAAGGCTAAAACGTGGCACCAGACTAAAATTACTCACCCCAGGTCCATTGCTAGTAGTGGTAATGCCTTTGCGCGAAGCCATTTGTTTTTCCACCCTGGAAATTTGAACAATATAAATCCAGCGGATACTTAAAAGAATATAAATAAGAAAGGCCACGGTATAAACCGTGACCTCTTGTAAAAAGACCAATTGAAACATAAATGTCTTGGCAATAACTGCTTGTAACCAACCCCAATCATATATAAGGTCTCATGATTATTCTCTGGAGGAACTTATGAACGCCATATATTGCCGTGTATCGACCGATGAACAAGCAACGAAAGGCTACTCCTTGGATGACCAGAAGCAGTCTTGCCGCAGTCACCTTGTGGCTATGGGGCTTACAGATATAAACGAGTACATAGATGACGGATATAGCGGCGAATATTTGGAAAGGCCAGCACTTGAACAGCTAAGAAATGACCTGCAAGCCGGTACTATAAAAAATATTGCCATTTACGATCCTGACCGGTTAAGCCGCAACCTCACCAACCAGTTAATCATTGCGGATGAAATTGAAAAGTCGGGAGCAAAACTAACCTTCGTTACCGGTGATTATGACGCCAGCCCGGAGGGACGGTTATTTTTCAGCATGCGTGGCGCAATATCCGCTTATGAGAAAGAAAAAATACGTGAACGTACTTCCCGCGGACGCCGGGCAAAAGCAAACAGAGGGAAAATCGTAATTAACACCCACCCTTTTGGCTTTAGCTGGGATAAAGATAACAGCATGTATATTATTAATGAGCGAGAAGCCGAAATTGTCCGGTTAATTTATAACTTATGCATCAAGGAGAAAATGGGTGCCCGGACATTGGCTCTTGAGCTAATGAGCAGGGGAGTAATCGGCCGAAAAGGAAAGCCCCTCTCTGTCCCCACAGTTAGCCGCATTTTAAGAAAAGAAATGTACTACGGTACTCACTACCTATTCAAACAGAAGGTACATAAAACAGGCCAAAACAGCCGTGAAATAAAAAATAATCCAAAGGAATTTTGGATACCGATAGAAGTACCGGCAATTGTATCCCGCGAAACATGGGATTTAGCGCAGGAACAAATTCAACGAAATAAAAAACTGGCAAAGCGAAATTCAAAACGGGATTATTTACTGCGAGGAATTTTATATTGTGCGTTATGTGGCCGATCAATGACCGCCTACGGGAGGATAGGAAAGCGTAAAATCGGCTCGGGTAAGATGTATTACTATTATTCCTGTATCTCGAAAGAATCAAATAATTATGCAATTAACGGGGACATATGCCAGTGCCGCCGGATACCGGTTGATGATTTAGAGGAAGCCGTATGGGACGTATTATTAAAAATAGCAAAAGGTGAAAAATCACTTAATGATTATTTACGAAAGCAAGCGCGTCCTAATTATTCCCAAGAAATAGAAAAATTGCATAAAGCCCGAGCCGAACTCGAAAAGAAACGAATGGATATAACAAAATGGTATTCGCAAAACTTAATCGATGATATATCTGCAGAAAAAGAGCTGCAGGCTATAAGAAAGCATCTTGATGCTATTATCTCCAATTTGTCGCAGCTAAATAACATTCAAGAAAAAATTAAACAACCGGGCATTCTCCCGGCTGATATTTTAAATGCTAAAACCTATGAGGAAAAAAGAAATATACTAATCCATTTTCCTTACCAGATTCATGCGGTCCGGCAAGGAGATAGTTTTGCGTTCTGGTTTAAGGAATAATTGCCTTGCATTGCTGATTGCATATCTGATCTGTTCAGGTCAGACGTCTTTAGCATATATCCGCCCCCCTATCTTTTTCCATACATTATATGAAGGACAAGGGATATATGTGCTTAACGATTATTGCTGCAAATTACTTTGCCTAAAAATTTCAGCTATTTTCCAGCGAAACCCCATAGTTTCTGTTGCCTCAACAGTTTGATCACCAACCAATTCAATCGGCAAAGCCGCAGCGTGAGTTACATCAATGAAACATAAGGGAGGGAATAATACACACCACCAGTTTTTCCCCTCCGCCCGTCCGATTAGAACACGCACCGCCTCGTACTTTCCTGCCGGCAAAACCAAACTGCCATAGGATTTAATTGGGAAATCAAACATACCCAATTGGACGGCTACCGGATAATCGGCTCCCTGGCCTGCCAAAACATGTCTGGCAACGTTGGTCATGTCAGCCTGATGATCTTTAACAATCTGACGCGCCAATGAAGCATCTGTTACATTTTCTAAATATGGTGCCAGATATGCAATGATTGCATCACGCACCTGCAACTTCAATTGCTGATCCTCCGGGCTGTCGCTGTTGGCCAGTACATGCAGCCGAATCAGCTGATTGGAGCCGCAGGTAACAGGCTGAAGTTGCGCATGATGCTGCAAGAATAACGCCCATCCCAGGATAATAAATATCGCTGCTCCCAACAGAAAACAGGTTCGTGTAAATCTTCCCTTCATTCAACTTCATCGCCTCTCGAAAAGTTACAAACTTTAACAATGATTGATTATACATATTTCCGCATATGCCCTAATGCCGCTTTCTCTAAACGAGAAACCTGGGCTTGCGAGATGCCGATTTCCTCGGCCACTTCCATTTGTGTTTTCCCTTCAAAAAAGCGCAATGTCAAAATATGCTTTTCGCGATCACTCAAACGTCTAAGGGCCTCTTTTATGGCTACTCCTTCCAACCAATTAAAGTCCATATTTTTATCATCGCTTATTTGATCCATAACGAAAATTGGATCACCGCCGTCATGATAAATCGGTTCAAACAGAGAAATTGGTTCCTGGATTGCATCAAGAGCAAAGATAATTTCTTCCCGCTGTATCTTTAATTCATCAGCTATTTCATTAATGGAAGGTTCGCGTGAATATTTACTAACCAAGGAATCCCGCACTTGCAATGCTTTATATGCAACATCCCGCATGGAGCGGCTAACCCGGATCGGATTATTATCCCGTAGATATCGCCTGATCTCACCGATTATCATCGGTACGGCATAGGTAGAAAATTTTACATTCTGAGATAAATCAAAATTATCAATGGCCTTCATCAGCCCAATACACCCAACCTGAAACAAATCATCTACATACTCGCCGCGATTATTAAACCGTTGAATCACACTTAGTACCAGACGAAGATTTCCGTAGATTAATTTTTCGCGGACCGAAACTTCGCCGTTTTGCATAATCTCAAACAATTCACGCATTTTATTAGCAGAAAGAACCGGGAGTTTTGCCGTGTTAACGCCGCAAATTTCTACTTTGTTGATAATCATGTATTGTACCTCCCAATATTTTCCCTACCAATCATGTACATGAGCATTATTGCCACCTAAGACAGATTTTATTCACAGCGTGTGTATTTCGAAAAGCCCCTTTACATAAAAAAAATTCCCCAGGGAGACGGCTGGATAACAGCTTGTCTTCCTAGGGGAATTTTTTATGTCCAATGAAGCGGATTGTCCCGCTAAAGCGGAGAATTTACGCTATACTAAGCACAGTGTATCCTTGACTCTCCCCTCAATAGCGAATCCTTTTAAGAAAAGTTTTCGTTCGTTCCTGCTGCGCATTTTCAAAAATATCCTGCGGTGCTCCCGATTCGATAATACTTCCCTGGTCCATAAAAATTACTTGATCGGCTACTTCGCGGGCAAATCCCATTTCATGGGTGACCACGATCATCGTCATACCATCTTCTGCCAATCGCTTCATAACCAGCAGCACCTCTCCGACCAATTCAGGGTCCAAGGCCGAAGTCGGTTCGTCGAATAGCATAATTTGGGGATTCATCGCCAGCGCTCTGGCGATTGCCACCCGTTGCTGCTGTCCGCCTGACAATTCTTTAGGATAACTATCCCGCTTATCAGCCAGGCCTACTCGTCCTAATAAGCCAATTGCCTCCTGCTGTGCTTCATTCTTAGCCATCCCCTTCACAACAACCGGCGCTTCAATAACATTTTCCAGTACAGTTTTATGCGGAAAAAGATTAAAACGCTGAAATACCATACCTATTTTTATCCGCAGTACACTTAAATCGGTTTGAGCCGTCAGTTCCTGACCTTCGAAAAAAATTTTCCCCGACTGGATCGGTTCCAGACGGTTAATGCAGCGAAGTACCGTACTTTTACCGGAACCGCTGGGTCCAATAACAACAACCTTTTCTCCTTCGCAAAGATCAAGGTTAAAATTTTTTAATACTTCAACCTGACCAAAGGACTTACAAATATTATGCATTTCAACAATATGGCTCATCGTTATTCCATCCTTTTTTCCAGTTTATCGGCAATCACCATAAATACCGAATTCATAATTAAATAAAGAACGGCAATAACAGTATATACTTCAAAACTGCGGAAGGTAGTGTAAATCAGCTGCTCGCCGGTACGGAATAATTCTGTAATCGTGACCAGAGATGCAATCGATGAATTTTTCAGTGTCATAATGAACTGGTTTACCAAAGGAGGAATACAAATTTTGATCGCCTGCGGTCCGATAATTCTGACCATAGCCTGCCGGCGTTTCATTCCCAGTGATAAAGCTGCTTCCAGCTGTCCTTTGTCAATTGCCTGGATACCGGCACGGATAATTTCAGTAATATATGCACCGGTATTGACTGCAAGCCCAATTACACCGGCCGTCATACTTGACAGTTTTATCCCAAGCTGAGGCAGGCCAAAATACAAGATAAACAATTGAACCATCACCGGCGTGCCGCGAATGATCCATACATATAAAAAGGCTATACTTGAAAGAAAACGATTGCTGGAGATTCGGCAGAGCGCCCCGCATATGCCGAAGGCCATCCCTAACAACAAAGCATACAAAGAAATTTCCAGTGTAACCCAGCAACCTTCAATTAAAAAAGGAAGCTTGTTTAGTATAATGGAATAATCTAAGTTCACGCCCTCACTTCCTTTCTCCAATTTCCGATCAAGATTCTTTGCTGCCGATTAACCATTTTTGATACAATTTATCGGCTTCGCCGTTTTGCTTCATTTCTTTCAGCACGGAATTAACCAGTTCGATCATGTCCTTATCACCCTTCTTAACGGCAATTCCCAGGGATGCTTTGGTGAAAGGCTCGCCGACAATTTTTACGTTTGGATGGGTTTTATTATACTCAAGCTGGTTTAACAGGTCGTTGATCGAAGCATCCAGACGTCCGTTTTCCATATCAAGC